>JAQVUQ010000239.1 GCA_028699365.1 bacterium
ACACCGCTAGTTGTCCTAATCAACTTAGTAATCTGATCGGATATATATCCAGCCGTCTCCTCAGGCGTCATCATCTGAGAATTAATACCCTTTAGTTCCTTATCCCCTCTCTTCAGTGTTAACGCTATCCGGGTCTGCCGTTTATCCTCAATGCCGTCATTACGATACTCACCCATTATGTACAGCGGCAGATTGCGTTTGATGCCGGCAGTATCACCTGTTAAGCTCATCTCTTCGGCTATGGCCCTGGCTTCAGCCAACTCCACTACCACTATCCCTGACTGCCTGAGCAGGCTTTGCTCCACCAGTTTGGCGTAGGCCGTCTGCAGGTAATCATACTGGTGCGATAAATCCTTACTCATAAAGGGCGGCACGGCGCATATCTCTACAATGCGTTCCTTATACTTCTTTATTCCCTCTCTTATTGCCGTCTCCAGAGCAGAGGCATCGGCTTCTATGACATCACCTGCAGGCAGGGTGCGTATCATAAGACGCAAGCCGCCCCCAGTCTCCGAGATTACTACCTCTATAGTGCGAACTCTCCTCTTTGCTTTATTCTCATCCTCAACCTCTTTTTCAGTCATTTGCAGCAACACCAGCAAGTCCGCCTTGAGCAGGCGTCCTGCCTTCACTCTTGAGGCACCGCCCTCCGGGCTGAGCATTAGAGAGAGTTCCTGCTCCTTGAACACCTGATCTATCTGATTGCGCTCCAGCAATTTGAGCTTTTTGTCCTGCAGCAAATCAGCTTCCAACAGAGAAAAAAGCGGGGCTTTATTTAGACCGCATTCACTGCCAGGCAGCAGGGCTATAGTGGGGATAGCGGATACATTTTTGCCGGCAATATAGCCCCCGGCAACAGCGATGCCCGAATGGATTACAATGAATAGAACTAATTGAAGCAGCAGTTTATGCAATCCCGACTTCATAATGTTGTCTCTCTGTTTCTCATTCACAACATGCTCTCCTTGCGCGTGCCCCTATCAGCACACCGGCCATAAATATCATCAGCATAAGTATTAGAGTCGTAATGTATATTGCTAGATCACCCCACAAATCCAGTGATATATCATGTCCAATAATATACCGTAAAAAAATAATAACTCCATAGTAATTCATATACCAGGGAAACATGGCCATGATACTCAAATAATCAGGCTCTGCAAAGAAGATAATTGCAATTATGCAGCCTAATATGCCATGTGTTTCACCTATTATCCCTATAAGCAACTCTCTCTTGCCAAGCTTATTCACCTTGTATATGTATGCGTAAATAATACCTATGATAAACCAGGACAGGAGACTGCCTATCGTAATCCCTAAACCCGTAACTGCAAAACCAACGTTTAAGTTTTCATACGGGTGTGATAGATAACTCCAGGCTGCACAAGAGAAAATAAGACTATCCATCAATAGAACTATCCCCCAAAAAACGAACATACTCCCTCCTCAACCGTGTGAAATATCAAGATGTCAGCAAAACATTTGTATTAATCACTTATCTCCAACCGGCGTTCTCCAGACTGAATCCCCTTCATAAAGACTTTGGGCATTACGATTAACATTGCAATATGTATCGTTATAGCAATCACACAGCCCCATGAACCGGCTATTTGAAGAGCAAGCATGTCGATGCCCATAGCAGGCCCGGACCACGGCAACAGTATCAGCAACGCCATAGGATCATCTCCAAACTTATAGCCATAATACAAAACAAGCATTAATGAACCGGCTATACCATGAAGTTCTCCGATTACAGGCACGGCTACCTCAGCCAAGGTTATTTTATTGCCGAACATACCGGCATATCTCTTTCCCAGCAGATACCATGATATAAAGAAAGCGGGAAACAGAAGCAGCTCGGTTACACAAACGATGACTACCAGCAATAGATATGACGAGAATACGCCTAATAACAAGTATAAACCAACAGCCAGACCCGATAGAAGAAAGCTGCAAAAAAACAAGCTGAACGAGTAGCTGTATTTATCCATGTTTCCCTCCCCCCAAACTGACTTACAGGTTAAGCCCTTCCTATAACCTGTTCCTGCCTATATCAATAATACGATTGAAGGATGCAATTCGTTACAGAGAATTACTGGCTATAATAAGAGCGCCTGATCACTACTATTAGGAAAGCGTCTGTAATGAAAAATGCCCCAACTCCGATCTGCTAAGATACCTCTGCCTATTACTGGTCTCAGTCCCATACCGGTTTCCGAAACCACCACCTCGACATAGCGCAGCTTCTTGCCGTCTTCCCCGTTCCGCTCCACAGCCTTAAGCAACACCAGCAGATCCGCCTTAAGCAGGCGTCCCGCCTTCACTCTGGAGCTTACTCCCTCCGGGCTGAGCATCAGGGACAGCTCCTGTTCCTTGAGCACCTGATCTATCTGATTACGCGCCAGTAGCTCGAAAATGTTGTAATTAATAATAGGAAGAACAGAATCAGTAGACTGTGAAATACTCGCTTCATCGCATACTCCGCAAACAGATTATAAAAACATCGCTAATGGGTGGCGCCAGCTTTTTTAAGCAGATTGACGATTTCTCTATTTCCCTTCTCTATGGCAATAGACAATGCTGTCTGCCCGGATTTATCCATTGCCTTGACATCGGCTCCTCTTTCAAGAAAAAGTTTTACCATCTCCGGATTACTGTGCTTCACCGCCAGTATGAGCGGCGTTACTCTATTATCGTCATGGATATTTACCGATTGGCCTGTATCAAGAACGGCTTTAGCCATTTCTAATACGTTACGTCTGGTCACTTCTATTAGTATGTGCCCTGTATCCATCCCTTGGAGAGCACCGTGTTTTAGCAAAATCTCGAATGTCTTGTCAGCATTGTAATGAATAGCATGCTTCAGAGCAGCTTTAACGTCGGCATCAGTTGCCTTTATATCCACACCCTTCTCTATAAGAGCGGCCACCAGTGCAGGGTCTATTGCTGCTGCAAATGTGAGCGGCGTCCTACCCAGGAAACTGTCATAGTATTCATCCCGTGTATTAAGATTCGCTCCTTTATCTATCAACATAAGAGCAATCTTCTTCTGTCTATTGCCGATAGCCCAGAGGAGGGCATCACGGCCCTGTACCCTTCCGACATTAGGGTCAGCTCCTTTAGCCAGTAACAGTTCGGCAAGATAAGTATGCTGTCGCCTGACTGTGGCAGTTAGAGCCGTATCCCCTTTACGTATAGCGTTGTTTTCAATTAAATAATTGCTCATCGGTTCTTCCGACAGCGTATAGCCGCCATCCGCTGGAGCTACTACATTTGGGTCAGCCTTCTTCCCTAACAACCTGATTATTACATCGTTAATACCTGCCTCAAACACACCCCCCGATATACCGGCTGCCTGCTGAACGGATGCATACAACAGTGGTGTATAACCTTTTGCACTCCGGGCATTGACATCTGCGCCCCGGTCTATTAAAACCGTGGCAGCTTTGAACTGATGTCTATCGATTGCATAGAATAACGGCGTCCAACTTTTGGTGTCTCTGACATTCACATCTGTTCCCTGATCGATAAGTGACAGCATTCGTTGGATATCACCGTCGCAGGCGGCCTTTATTAACGGGTTTTTATCAACATGGTAGCATAAGGCATCATCATAGGAGCCGGTCATCTGCAATGCTTTCGTTATCCTCTTTTTCATAAATACGGCTAAACTATTATCTTTATGTTGTGCCTCCTTCAACAATTCATTCAGTCGGCTCACGGCACGGCGTGCCGGATAGCCGATTCTGCGTATAGTTTCCACCACATGATAACGGACCCACTCATCCTCGTCATCAAGAAGTGCAACCAGTGTGCGGATGACCTCGTCAGATTCCGGCATTATTTTACGTAAGGCTTCTATAGCCCTTATACGCACACGAATATCCGTATCTGAGACACAACCGATAAGGACAGATACTGATTTAACGGCAACGGGACCCATCCGTCCAAGATCCAGCGCTGCCTCTGCACGCTTATAAGCCTTGTTATCGTTCAATCTGTTTATCAACATATCCACGGAAGGTATTGCAGCCGGGCCAATGTTTCCCAACGCCTCGGTAGCTACAGCTCTACAGAACCAATCACCGCTTTCCAGCATAGCCGCCAGTTCGGGAACGGCAACAGAAGAGGCTGGACCGATCTTTCCCAGCGCCCTGGCTGCCTTGCATCTCAACATCGTATCGTTACCATGCAATATTTTGAGAAGTACCGACACGGCACCGCCTGCAATATCACCCATCTCACCTGCTATGCTTATGGCCCGGCTGCACACAAGACGATCACTGTCGGAGATAGCTGCTATAATGGCCGAAACAAACGTCGCGCCGCCTTTAACTATACATTCCTGTGCTTTACATCCGCTAACGGGATTCTTATCTCTAAGCATATCGGTTAATGCCGGTAGAGCTTCCTCAAGCGCACCCATCTTCACCATGCTCACCGCTATATCGACACGGGCGGATATGGGAATATCGCTCTTTTTCAATAGTTTCAGCATGGGCGGTAAAGATGCTTCTCTGGCCGAAAAGCCTATTTTCCCTAAGGCTTTGACAGCATCATCACTGTTATAATAGCTACCGATAAGCGAAACAATTACCGGCACAGCCGGTGCTGCAGCAGGACCTATGCTTCCCAGGGCATTAATATACTCATTCTTGGACGCACCTTTACTTTCCGATAGCTTTGCTGTCAGCGCAGTTACGGCGGGGACAGCTTTGGGGCCCATGATACCGAGGGCCTTCGCTGCAAACGGAGATATTCTCTCCATATCTAGGAGTCCGTCCGACTATCAACGCTGCTCATACCTGAGACAACGGGCTGAAACAGCATAGCAGGGCTGGACCCTTTCTTTCGTTTGACCGACATATATACACCGGTACCGGATTTATCACTA
>JAQVUQ010000240.1 GCA_028699365.1 bacterium
TACAGAATCTGTTCGGTAGAAATGTTTTTGATTACTCAAAACCCATTTCATTACTAAGCGTATTACTGTCCCAAATATGCGTTAATGATGGTTTAGTCCTGGATTTTTTTGCCGGTTCTGCAGTGACTGCCCACGCCGTCCTTGAACTCAATAAACAGGACGGTGGTAACCGTAAATTCATTATGGTGCAGCTTCCCGAGCCTTGTGACGAGAATTCGGAGGCCTTCAAGGCCGGCTATAAGACCATTGCCGAAATCGGCAAGGAGCGCATCCGCCGGGTAATTAGGAAGACCGAAGAGGAGCAAACATCAGGGCAGCCCTCGCTCTTCGACTCGGACAAGCCCAAGCTCGATCTAGGCTTCAAAGTTCTGAAGCTGGACAGATCAAACTTCAAGGTCTGGGATGGTTCCGAGCCTGATGTGCCTGACGAGGAACTTCTTACTCAGATTGAAATGCACATAGACCATATCGATCAGGTGGCCGGTGCTGAGGATCTTCTCTATGAATTACTCCTTAAGAGAGGCTTCAAACCTACGGATAAGATTGAGAAGAGGGAGATGGCCGGTAAAACGGTCTACTCCGTTGCGGATGGAAACCTTTTTATCTGTCTTGAGGACGAGATCACCAGGGAACTGATAGACGCTGTTACGGCGGCTGAGCCGCAGCAATTCATCTGCCTTGATCTAGCTTTCCGCGGTAATGATCAGCTCAAGACCAATACCGTGCAGACTTTCCGGGCCAGAGGTGCAGGCCGGGATAGCGCTGAAGAGATCGGTTTTCTTACGGTTTAGAAAGGGTAGTCAATGAAACTGAAGTTTGATTCCAGCCTTGAATATCAATTAGAAGCTATTGCCGCCGTAACAGATCTCTTTGAGGGTATGCCGTCACGTCAGGGCGATTTTGAGATCAGTTTTGCGGCACAGGAAGGGCAATTGGAAGGAACTACCGAACTCGGTGTAGGCAACCGCCGGCTGATCGACACCGAACCGTTGTTAAATAATCTGCAGGCGGTGCAGAAACGGAATAACGTTCCCATATCCGCTTCCCTTGCAGATTATAAGGCTGCCTACGACTTTTTTAATTTCTCTGTGGAGATGGAGACCGGCACGGGCAAGACATATATCTACCTGCGCACTATCTTTGAGCTGAACAAGCTCTACGGCTTCAAGAAGTTTATCATCGTCGTGCCGTCGGTAGCCATCCGTGAGGGCGTAATCTCTTCCATTGATCTGATGCGGGATCACTTCAGGGGAATATACAACAGTGTTCCCTTTGACCGCTTTGTCTATAACTCCAAGGATCTGAGCAAGGTGCGCCAGTTTGCCACCAGCGATCAGATACAGATTATGATCATTAACATCCAGGCATTCCAGAAGGATGCCGGTGATGAGACGGATTACACAAGCCTTACTGAGGAGCAGAGAAAGCGTTTGAATGTGATCCACCAGGAGCAGGACCGTATGTCCGGGCGCCGTCCCATCGAGTATGTGCAGGCTGTCAGGCCCATTGTCATCATTGACGAGCCGCAGAGCGTGGACAATACGGCCAAGTCTCAGCGTGCCGTCAAGACGCTGCAGCCGCTCTTCTGCTTGCGCTATTCCGCCACCCATGTCAATCCTTACCATCTGTTGTATAAGCTGGATCCAATCAAGGCCTATGATATGCGTCTGGTCAAGCAGATAGAGGTGGCTGCCATCCGTTCCGAGACGGATTTTAACCAGGCCTTTATCAGGCTGGAGAAAATAGGTTATGAAAACGGTGCTAAAACGCCTCACGCCAGGGCGACAATTTATGATGACAAGCCAAGCGGGTCTGCTGAGAAGAAGATCATACTGAAGCAGGGAACGGATATCTCCCAGCAGACCAGACATGCCGGCTATGATGGGTATATCGTTACCAATATCTGTGCAGAAGAGGGCTTGGAGCACGTTGAGTTTGCCAACGGCAGGATGCTGAGGCCGGGCCAGGAGGAAGGCGGCAATGCCGGGGACGTTCTCAAAGCGCAGATACGGCAGTCTGTGGAGGAGCACTTCAAGAAGGAACTGAGGTTTAAGGATAAGGGTATCAAGGTGCTGTCGCTCTTCTTCATAGATCGCGTAGCCAATTACCGCTGGTATGATGACGCCGGTAGCATGCGGAAGGGCAAACTGGCTGAATGGTTTGAAGAGGCATACCGGGAGATTTCTGCCAAGCCGATGTACCGGGGGCTGCTTCCTTACAATGCAGAAGATGTTCACGACGGCTACTTTTCCGCTGATAAGAAGAAGGGCAAAGTCATTCTGAAGGACACCGCCGGCAACACACAGGCTGATGAGGAAACCTATAACCTGATCATGAGGGATAAAGAGCGCCTGCTCTCCCTGAATGTGCCGTTGCGCTTTATCTTCAGCCATTCGGCTCTGAGAGAAGGCTGGGACAATCCCAACGTTTTTCAAATCTGCTCCCTGCGCGAGATGGGCACTGACCGTGAGCGACGCCAGACCTTGGGACGCGGCCTGCGTTTGCCGGTCAATCAGGACGGCGAACGGGTTTTTGACGAAAACATCAACCGGCTGACGGTAATTGCCGGTGAATCGTTCGAAGAATATGCGCGGGGCCTGCAGGCGGATATCGAGCGGGATTGCAATATCAAATTCGGCCGCATCGAGAAGATAGCCTTTGCTCAGATGGAGAGCGCTGACGGCACGGCTATCGGGCAAACAGCTTCCGGGAATATCTGGGCGGTTCTGCAGGCAGCAGGCTATATCGATGAGCATGGCGATATCCAGGATAAGTTTGATCCCAAACGAGAGGGATTTCGGCTGGAATTGCCGGAAGAACTTCTGCCGATGCGGGCGGAAATAACCGATGTTATGAAGAAATACATCTTTGAGAACCGCATCGTCGATGCCCGGAAGAAGCATACTCTGCAATACCGGAAACGTGTCGAGCTTAATGAGGACTTCAAGGTTCTCTGGAATAAGATAAGCAGAAAGACACGTTACACGGTGGAATTCAGAACAGACGAACTTGTTGCCCGGGCTGTCGAGAAGATCGAGTCTATGGAGCAGATAAGACCGGTCCGGCTCATGATAGAGAAGACAGGGGTGGAGATCACCCAACCCGGGGTGGAGGCCGGAAGGGTTGCCGAGAGCAAAGTGGAGAATATACAAGGCCCTGCTGTCCTGCCGGATATCCTGGCCTTTCTGCAACGTGAGACAGAGCTGACACGCGGAACGCTGGCGCAGATACTCAAGGAGTGCGGCCGTATAGGGGAGTTTAAGGTCAATCCTCAGGCCTTCATGACGGAAACAGCCAGACTTATCAACAGGGCGCTGCACGAAATGGTGGTAGCCGGCATAAAATACGTGCCTGTTGCTGATCAATACTATGAAATGCATCTCTTTGAGCAAGAGGAGATGGAACGCTATCTTACCCAGCTCTACAAGGTACAGCGTCAGGAAGTGGACGATCCTGCTGCAGAAGGAGGAAGGCTTGTCCGCACTCCATACGACTATGTGCTCTTTCAATCAGAGCTTGAGAAGGAGATAGCAGAGAAACTGGATAACCATGAGCGGGTTAAGTTCTTCTGCAAGCTGCCGTCCTGGTTCCTTGTCCCCTCTCCTCTGGGCGATTATAACCCTGACTGGGCAGTGGTGCTGGAGGACAGCGGCAAGCTATATCTGGTCCGTGAGAGCAAAAGCACGCATAAACGTGATCAGCGCCGCGACACTGAGAACAGTAAAGTCGATTGCGGCCAGGCTCACTTCAAGGCGCTTGATGTGAACTTCAAGGTGGCAACGAATATTTTTGAGGTTTTGGCGGAGTAACGGGTGAGGTGATCGCATGTGTTTGATTAACAGGAAAACGAATGCAGAGGACATTAATATCAAGCTCTCTCGCTACGAGAGCATGATAGGCTTATGGCAGCATCATGATAAGATATTGCTCAATTGGTTGCCGACGGTAATTGCTGTTATCGTGGTATTGGGGAGTTTTTTCAATCGTGGACTTTTGCTCTCCCAAAATGCAAAAGGACTAGTACTATCATCTTTAGGCATTGTTACGCTGTGTATAGCCTATGCTATGTTAAGAGTTCGCGTTGTCCGAGAGAATATCCGCAAAGCGATTGACGATATTGAAGGTGAATTGGGGATTAAGAAAGCAAAGTTATCTGACTTACAGCATCCTATCGGTTTTCCGGGTACTGTATTATTGACGTGGCTTACATGGATAATCGGCATTTCTCTTTTGATTATTGGCCTGTATAATAGTGCAATGAATTTGGATAAAGATACGTTAGCTTTACTCTTTGTTGTCATTATAACTTTGCTGGTAATGCTTGTCTTTTACTTAATGCCCTTTTTTGATAACCATAAAGAAAAGAGGTAACTGCTATGTTTAACAATGCACCGGCAGCGCTGTTTCACTCGCAAAATGCGCTTATATCGTCTACGCGATACATAACAATCTTGAGCAACCAATGATAGCAGGAGTAAATTTAATATGAAAAAAAACTATGAAAATTGCATCGGTGACTGCCTGATGTTATTAAAAGACGGCCTTCAGCTCTACGTATCCGATATTTTGCACGAAGTTTATGGTGATGGCTGGAAGGCTGAACTGCAGTCAACATTGAAGATGAGATATCCGTTGAATGATGAATGTGATGTGGCTAGCTTACTAAAAATAGTTGAGTGCCAATGGAATGCGACATTCTCTCAGAGGTTTTCTAATGACAAGAAGAAAGCTTTGCGAAGCTGGATAAATCTTCTCTTGGGTATGCGACATATATGGGCACATCAAGGCGATGTTTCGTATAAGGATGCTATAACTGTCTGCAATGGAGCAGAGGTCTTGCTAAAAGCCATCGGTAGGTCTGATTTGCAAGAGAAGGCCAACATGATTTTAG
>JAQVUQ010000241.1 GCA_028699365.1 bacterium
CAGCAGGCCTCTCCTGGGCCAGGGCTTTGTCCTGACCTTGGCCCCCCCGTTCACAGCCAGCGCCGCCTCATCTTTATACAATGTCTTCTCCATCAGTTATCACTCCATCTTCACACACATGTTCGTTATCTATTAATTGAATCTTATCAGGGGACCGGCATATAAACAATTCGATTTTTTGCGCCCTGCATATTAATTTTTGTTCTTTTTACCGGTTATTTACCCGAGCCGGCAACGCAGAAGAACCTGATTGCCTTGGCATATACGCTTTATCAAAAAGTTGTATTATAATGTAATTGGATATTGGTATACTGAGCGGATAATTAACGCGTATTGAGAACGACAGCCTGTTTGGCATTGTTTAGGCTGTAAATGTTCGGATCGTATCCGACTATAAGGAGGTTAACCGTTATGTCTAAAGTCAAGATACTCATCTGTTTACTTGTTTCCCTGGCGTTGTCCATCCCTGCGTTCGCCGCCTCCGGCGGCAGGAACCTGCTGGACTTGTCCAACGGTGGCAAGCTGATCAGTTTCACCAGCCAGTATAACGACGGCGTCTGGGCGGCGACCAATCTGATAGACGAGAAGAAGACGGATTGCGGCTGGAGCAGTTCGGAAGCCGTCTTTCCCCAGGAACTGGTCTTTGCCTTCAAGGACGAAGCCGTGATAGAGATCAACAAGGTATCCATGCTGGCTTTCGTCAGGGATATAGATGTGCGCTGGATAAAGGATTTCGAGATACTGGTATCGCCTTCCGGTCCCAAAGAAGGGTTCGTCTCAGTGGGCAAATTCCGCCTGGAACTGCAGCAGCAGCGTCAGGACTTCTACTTCAAGCCGACCAAGGCCAAATATCTGATGATACGGGTGCTCTCCAACTGGGGCAGCAACCGTTATGCCGAGATCTTCAAGCTGGGAGCTTACGAGTCCGTGCAATCGGATAAGGAACTGGATTTACTGATCAACAGGCTTGACCAGGTGTTGAGCGATCTCAAGGCTTACAGGGATACGCATTAACCCCAGCCTCCGAAGAGATCCTCCCAGAAGCCGGCTACGGCCTGTGCCTCTGACTGGGGAATTTCAGGCTTGAAGGGCACTTCGGCCGTAGCGGCGTCTCTTATCAGAGTGGCAGTGCAGTCCAGCAGTTCGCTCACAAGATGGGTCGAAACCCTGCTCATATCGTCATCGGGACGGTGGTGAAAGAACCTGCCGCCCAGGCAGTTGCTGCGACCCAGGTAGAGCCCGCAGACGCCCGCGGCCACAAAGGGAAAGTGGTCGGCATACGGCACCATCTCGCGTCTTATCTTTACATACTGCCCCTCAGCCTCGTAGAAATTGCAGGCGTACTCGGCCAGTTCATCCGGCCCGTTGCACACCAGTTCGGTCCACCCCAGATGAGAGCCGTAGCTGTCCAGGTTGACCATCAGCAGACCTCTCTCCGTCATCTCCTGCCGGTGTCGTCTCACATAGACGGCGCTGCCCACCGAGAGTTGCTCCTCCGCCCCGAAGCTGATCAGCCTGATATCTCTTCTCAACTTCAACGGGGACAGCACCCGGGCCAGTTCCAGCAGACCGGCCACGCCTACCGCATTGTCGTCGGCACCGACGGAATCGGCCTGGGTATCGTGATGGGCGCCGACGATCACCAGTCCGGCCCCGGGGTCCGTCCCGGGAAGATCGGCGATTACATTCTGCGAGATACCGGGCTGCATGCCTCCTTTGACGGATAAGCGAGCTGTGGTCGCACCTTCCACCCTCCATCTCCAGGCATCCATATAGGCCACGTTGACGGTAGGCACCGCTCCGATACTGTGCGTATAAGCCGGGAACATGCCGTCGGCCAGAGGCACGGCGCCGGGGTAGCGAATATCCACCATCAGCAGGAAGGCGGGCTCAGCCGCCATCAGGGCACGGTAGTAATCTCTGGACTCGATATGAGTGCCCAGATGCACAACCGCCTGTCCTCTTAAATACGAAAAGTCCGGACGATGGGTGCTGCCGGCGTCTTCAAAGAATACCAGCGGCGCTTCCAGTACATTGCCTCCGGTGCCGGGAGTGCTGCTGTGGAGAGAGCATGGAAACTCCTCCCACCTGCCGCCGATATCGATCAGGAGCCGCTGCTCTTCCACCACCCGGCTCTGGACATCATACTCTTCCACCGATACGGCGGCACCACGATCGGCAAACTCTCCGGCGATATATTCGGCTGCCAGGCGTTCACCCTCAGATCCGGCCAGACGCACTCCGATATCCTTTGTCAGGCGGGAGAGATGCCGCTCCAGCAGTTCAGGTGAGATAGTTCCATCTTTGCTCATAGTTGATTGTCCTCATGTATAGTATTGATAAACTCGGAAGCAGAAAGAATTGTTATGTCCTTATACCGACCAAGCGGCAGAATATGTCTTTTGTCACCGGAGACAATATACTCGGCTGATCCTTCGACGGCACACTCCAGAATTCGGTTATCCTCTACGCATTCTTTAATAATTGATAGCGTCTTTGCCGGCGTTATCAAGACAGATATCTCCCGCAATTCATCCAGAACCGCTGCAATCTGGCGGTCGGACCAACCGAACTCTATCTTCAAAACATCGGCTATTTCGGCTAGAATATGCTCCGAGATCAACAGTTCGATTTCCCCGTCCCTGGCCAACTGTCGAATCTCTGCCGGCCGACCACCAAAAAGAATAGCCGAGATATAAATATTTGTATCGGCTACCACCCGAACCATTAATTGAATTCCCTTTTTTGCGATGACCGGTACTCTTCTATAATATTATCCACATCGTCTTCTCCGACCAATCCCATAGCCTTTGCAGTCCCCCGACCCCAGGCACTGATCCTCTGCCAACGCTGTTCGGAAACTATATATTGCTTCATAGCTCTTCTGAGTAATTCGCTTTTCGAGATTTTCTTTTCCCTGGCCATACCTTCAACCATCATATAGAACTCCGGTGACAGTGACATATTCGCTATCATTCTTCCTTTTGGCATTATCCATCCCTCGCTCGTTGTAATGAAATTGTAACACACATATTATACATCCAATGCCGATATGCATCAATGATTTTAGCTCAATCTTCATGTGAACACACGACAAAGGCGGGAATCATTTCCCGCCTTTGTCGTGTATCTTTTCTAACAACTATCAGTTGCTCTTGCCCATAGCCTTACGGTTAAGTTCCTCTTCGCTCTCCGCTCCCGGATTCCCCTGATAGCCGTAGACGAAGCCATCGCCGTAAGTAGGCTCAAAGATATACGGCGAGAACTTCAGTTTATACTTGCCCTGAAAATCCATATTGCCACCGGCGTACAGGGCGTCGTACTCCGGTTCCAGGATCGGCTTGATCAGCCATTGGGGATCGCTGAAATTCTTGAAGAACTCTTTAGTATCCTTGTTGTCGATCCATCTATCCCAGGGATGTTTCTCGTTTTTGCTGTAAAGGGCCGTCTTATCCCGTAGAGGTATGAGCCTGCTGATGCGCGGATAACGCCTGTCTACCAGGCGCATAAAGACCACCATGGCCCGCCGGGCCTCGCCGGGAGTTGCACCCTCTATATACAGGCTTCTGCCGGCCGCATCTATCCTGACCCTGCCCTCTCCCAGAATACGGTCGGACCGCACATACACCTTCCAGCCTTGATAGCCCTCCGGCGCCTTATCCGCGATGGCTGCCGTGCCGAGGTTGCCGATTATCCCGTCCTCCTCGTCATACTGATCGAGGAATTCGTTGAGCATCATGGCCGTGCCATGCTCGAAGCCCAACGGGAATATGTCCTTAACGGTTATGGTCTCGAGATAGGAAGTTCCCTTTCTGACAAAGTTCACGCCCTTATCTGCGATGAGGCAGAAGTTGGCCTTGTTATCCTTTACCAGTTCCACCTTATCCCAGTCGGCGCCATTGAAAGTGAAGGCCTTATTACCGTATTCCACTTCCACCAGGCTCCTGCCGGAACCGAGGTTTATCCTGCCGTTATCCGACAGGGCCGCCGGATTGCCGTTTACCTTGACACCCTTTATTTCATATATGGGAGCAAAACTGTTTACCTCCAGCATGCCGGCACTCTTGCCGTTTATCTCCAGCGTGCCTTTCATGCCGATTCCGTCTCCCTGCAGCGTTGCCTTCACCCGGACCTCCCCCATACCGTGAAGATATACCACCAGCTTGAAGGCCTCCATGGATCTGGCACCCACGGTCATACCCGTTATGACGCTCTTATCCGGTCCCGTCTTCTGGGATGTCTCGCTGCCGTAATACTTTACAAATACCGGCGCTCCTTCTCCGTAATATCTGTTGGTCAGGGTGATATCCGTGTCGATGGAGACAGGCTTCTCGTTACCCGCCACCAGGAAGCTGCTCATGCCCTCCCCGGCTCTCCTGATCCACAGCGGTTCCTTCACCGCAGCCGCCGTCACTATCTTGCGTCCCGTTACCAGACTCTCCACCAGGATGGGATTGTTCTCCACCATCCACTGCCGGCCACACAGATACGACGGATCGGGATAGATGCCGTTCTTGACCGAGAAGAGCATCAACTGAGCGGAGCTGTATCTGTAGTAATCCCGCAGGCTCTCCGGCGTGAACTCCTCCGGCTTGAAGTATCTGCCGATCCAGTCGTCTCCTGGCACGTTGAGCACGACCATGGGCTTTTCGCCCAGCAGGTTGCGCCCCACCTCCAGAGCTTCTCCCGGACCGGTCAGGTAGATATACTGCTCGCCGCCCTCGATGGCGCAGGCGGAAGAATTGGCGCACAGGGTATAGGAGACTATGCCGCCGTCGGACCAGATGCTCATTCTGTGGCCGTTGTCCGCAAAGCCGTTGATCAGCCGGTAGCGGTCCTGATGCCCCAGGGCTCCCAC
>JAQVUQ010000242.1 GCA_028699365.1 bacterium
CCTGTGATCCGGATTCAGATCGAAAGGAGCATGCGTAATTATCACTCCGGGGGAGAATCTTCTTATGATATCGACTATTTTCGCCCGGGTTTCCAGGTTGTCTTCCAGACCCAGGTCTTCATATCCCAGCATTATCAGTTCCGCCCCCAGCAGAGCGGCGGAAGCTTCAGCCTCTTGCTTCCTGATTTCCGCCATCTCATCCGGAGGGCAGGATCTCCCGTGCCGGCCGTCGGTCATACAGACCATGACTACTCTATGCCCGTGCTCGACGTATTTGGCCAGAGTGCCGGCACAGGATATCTCCAGATCATCAGGAGGAAAACCTATTCCCAGAACTGTGAAAAGGCTGTTTATGCTCATCAGATCACATCCTTAACCAGGCTGACGAATTCAGCCGCTTTTTTCTCAGATGTTGCCACGGTATCCTTCGGCCCCAGACCGTAAACCGCACCAATACCTTTGTCACGCAGACCTATCGATAGATTGACGGCTCTCGACAGGATATCTTCCGTGCGAGGAAGCATACCTTTCTCATAGCTTATGTCTTTGCTGTAGTAAGGACAGGTAAACGGACATCCTTTGCCGTCTATTGTCCTCTTCTCCAGCAATTGCTCCATGTTCCGGTAGACATGCCAGCCGGAATTGATCAGCGTCGTGCTGCCTGTCCTTCGGGCAACAGCTTCTGCAAGTCCTGCATCAGGCAATATAAGGGTCAAAACGGTAGCACATTCCCCTGTCTCATCGGTCACTTCCCTGAATTTTATGTTATTCAGCGATGATATCCCGTCTTTATAGACCTTTTTGATTTCTCTTAAATGATTAAGGATCGAATCCAGTTTTCTGAGTTGCGCCAATGCTACGGCCCCGGTAAGTTCGTTCATTCTGAAATCGAGGCCGATAACGGCTCTTCTGCCGATCTCCACCCCCTGTCGTTGCGGCAGATGCCCCTGGTCGTGAAAAGCAAAACACCTCTCGTAGAGTTCTTCGTCATCGGTAACGATCATTCCTCCGTCACCTGAAGTCATGGTTTTGTAGAGGTTGAACGAGAAGGCCCCGATCCGGCCGATAGTCCCCAGCTTCCGTCCCTTATACGCTCCGCCGCAGGCTTGGGCAACATCTTCGATGATCGGTATGGCATGCCTGTCGGCGATCACCCTTATTGCTTCCATTCCGGCCGGATTGCCCAGCATATGTACGGCCATGATGGCTTTTGTCCTGGGCGTTATCCTCTTTTCCAGATCCGCCGGATCGATATTCAAAGTATCGTCTATCTCTGCCAGAACGGGTATACCCCGGGCGTAAATCACCGCGGACATCGAAGCTACAAAGGTATATCCCGGCACTATGACTTCGTCTCCCGGCCCTATGCCAAGCCCGCTTAAAGCTGTGAGCAAAGCGGCAGTTCCACTGGTGACGGCCAGACTGTATTTGGCTCCCGTGTATTGAGAAAATTCTCTCTCCAAGGTCCATACCTTGGCTTTATAAGCGGGATCACTCTCATCGCCATATCTGAACAGATATCCGGACTCTATGACGTCCAGAATCTCTTTTTTTTCTTCCTCACCGATATACTCTCTGCCCGGTCCCGGCATAGCTTTATCCTCCCGTCAATGCGTTCCACCCCAGAGGGTGATCACTTTTCTGCTTTGTATGGATTCCAGCACGGCCAGGGCTACCTCCAGAGACTTGCGGCCCTCGACTCCGTTGCAGATGGGCTCAGTGTCCTCCTGGATGCAACGGATAAAATGCTCGGCCTCTTCTTTGACGCCGTCGCTGCCGGGGTAGCTGTACTCTTCCACTGCCTCCTTGCCTCTGTCCAGCAATCTAAGATTAATGGGATAGTCCAGCGCTCCTTCTATCTGGGCCAATCCTTCCTCATAATGTATATCCAGATACTCGCGGCTGATACGCCTGTCCGAGGTGCATCCGCCTCCTATGGAGGCGATGGCTCCGTTCTTGAACCTCAGGGTGAAGATGGCGGAATCGGGCAGGGTGGGATGCTTGAACACGGCTCTGTTCCCTTCGGCATAGACGCTCTCCACGTCTCCCATCAGATAGATCAGCCCGTCTATGGCATGGACTACGTTCTCTACTATGATGCCTCTGGTCCCTCTGTCCTGGAACTTCCACCCTGGATCGTCTACCTTCCACAGGGGATAGGTATACATGGCCCACTGGGGCTTGCCGAAGTCTGCGGCTCTGGCTTTCAGGTGGGCAAAGCTGCCGGCAAAGCGGTGCTTGAAGGCTACCATCAGCTTGGTGTTACTTTTCAGACAGGCGGCTATCATATCATCGCAATCTTCCAGGGTTGCGGCCATGGGTTTCTCGCAGAAGACGTGGATGCCTCGCTGGGCTGCCTGCCGGGTGACTTCTTTATGGGCGGTGGGCGGGGTGGCGATGACCACGGCATCGGGTTGTTCTTTATCCATCATCTCGCTGCTGTCGTCATAGAAACGGGCGCCCTGTAAATCTTTGGTAACGGGGATTTTATTGACTACGGCCGGCACTTCCACTCCGGGTGTATTGCGGAAGTAGTCCATAAGCTGTTCTCCCCACCAGCCTAAGCCTACTATGCCTACTCTTACGGACACGGTTGTTCCTCCTCGGTGTGGGGTCAGGTCTACACTTTTGACAATTGTCAAAAGTGTAGACCTGACCCCTTATTTACTACTTCGTCTTTGCCGGGCATGCGCTCCGGGTTGACTCCTCCGCTTCTCTCCACCATGATGGAGGCGAAGACGGAGGCGTATATGGCTGCCCGGTATGCATCTTTGTCTTTTATATACTCGGCCAGAAAGGCTCCGAACCAACTGTCTCCGGCTCCGGTGGTGTCTATGGCTCTGCCGGTGAACACGGGTATCTGATGGATTGCCGTTCCATCCTGCAGCAGGGCTCCGTCGGCGCCGCGGGTCACGATGCTCAGGGGCACTCCTCTGGTCGTAAGTTCTGCCAGAAACTCTTCGTCGCTGGGTCGGCTGTCTTCATACAGCCGGTGTATGTCTTCTCTGCTGCCTTTGACTATTCTGAAATACGGGGTTATCTCTTCCAGGTAATCTATCCTCTCCTGGATGCTTAACCGTCCGACCTGGGAGGAGGCCCCGCCGTATCCTCCCAGGTCTACGGCCATATCTGCCTGGTGTAGAAACAATTCTTCCAGAAGTGATATCGGAACTTCATAATCTATGGGGCAGAGCAGGAACATCCGGGCTTTGAGATAGGCCTCTGGTATGTCGTTGAACTCTATCTGCCGGGCTTTATGCAGAAACTCCAGGCGCTTGTTGCCTGTATCATCGTAAATCAGCAGGTTTTCGGTGCCTCTCTCTTCTTGATGTACTCCCTGCATATCTATGCCGGCTGTTTTTAATATGTCCGGTAGTTCATCGGGCATGTCTCTGCCTGTTATGCTGACCAGGCCTACTCTGGCTCCTGTCCTGGCGGCGGCCATTGAGCTGTAGGCGGCGGGGCTGCCCAGGACGGGGCCTATCTTGCGCCCGTCGGCAAAACGTATCTTCTCTTTAAGCAGATGCCCGATGACTACCAGATCGTACATCTCTTCTGTCTACCTTTCTCTCTTGCCGGCGATGTACTCGTCCATCTTCTCTCTGGCTTCGGTATCGGAGGCGTACTGGATGGGGGCGCTCTTGGACAGGTATGACGACGGGCTTTCCAGCACTCCGCCTATGCCTCTGTCCAGGGCTAACTTGCAGCATCTGATGCCGTCTACCATGACGCCGGCTGAGTTGGGGCTGTCTACCAGGTGCAGCTTGGCTTCCATCTTCAGCGGTGTGCCGCCGAAGTTCTCGCCCCAGATCTCTATGCGGCAGATCTTGTCGTCGTCCAGCACGTCTAACTGGGAGACGTTGACGGAGAAGGGGGCGTCGTAGGTCATAACGGCGTCTACACCTTTCTTCTTGGAGGCGTGCTTGGTCTTGCCTCTCTGCCAGTCGGTCAGGTTCCAGAAGTCGGTATTACCACCGTAGTTGAGCTGGTAGGACTTGGTGATCTTGATGCCGCGCTGGATGCAGAGGCTCAGCAGATCTCTGTCCAGGATGGTGCCGCCCAGTTGGCTCTTGTAATCATCGCCTACTATGGGTACTTTGGCTGCCAATGCTCTCTTGGCAAATTCGGGGTTGTTGGCTATGAGCACGGGGATGCCGTTGACTATGCCGGCTCCGGCTTTGAGGGCGGCTTCGGCGTAGAACCAACTGGCTTCTTCTGAGGCGGTGGGCAGGTTGTTCACCAGCACGTCTACCTTGTTCTCTTTGAGTATCCTGGCTACTTCGTTTACGTCGCCTACGGGTGGCTGATCCGATACTTCCACGTATTTCTTCAGATGTTCGGTCACTCCGTCCAGCACGGGGCCCATCAGCACTTTTACGCCGGTGTGGGGTACGTCGACGAACTTGGCGGTGCAGTTGGGGGCTCCCCAGATGGCTTCGGACAGGTCTTTGCCTACTTTGCGGCTGTCTATGTCGAAGGCGACGACTACGGATATGTCGCTGACTTTATAGCCGCCTATCTCGGGATGCATCAACCCGGGGATGACTTCTCCTTCTTTGACTTTCAGGTCCCGGTAGTAGTACTTCCCCTGCACCAGCGACGAGGTGCAGTTGCCTACTCCGGCTACGGCTACTCTGATCTCTGACATGACTCTTTCCTCCTGCTTTTCGGGGGTTCTCCCCTGTCTATTCTCTCGGGCTTTTGCCCGGGGAATGCTTCTCTATGGGGTCTATGGGGTCAACTCTTGACACTTGACAATATTGTCAAGTGTCAAGAGTTGACCCCTTTATTGGGGGATAGTAGATGAACAGGTGGCTTATCCTGTCTGCTTCTCCCAGATATATCTCGCC
>JAQVUQ010000243.1 GCA_028699365.1 bacterium
GGTGGGCTTATCATGGGCGGCGAGGTGGGGCCGGATGTGCCGTTGTGCAACGTAGAGGCGATGCTTGCAAGTATATACGAACGGAGATAGAGACGTGCGGAAGAGAATTTTTGCCTTTGCCTCCTTTCACTACGATGTAGCCTACATGAAGACGTTCGCCGGATATCTGCCTCAGGCTCTGGATATCATAGATGCCGCCCTGGATCTGCTGCACCAAAGGACTGATTACGTTTTCTGCCTGGAGCAGGTGATCCTGGCCGATGCCTACCGGCAGCGCAGGCCTGAGAAGCGTGAAGATTTCAAGCGCTTTGCCGGGGAGGGACGTCTGATCTTCTGTCCCGGCACCTGGACTATGCCCGACTGTAATATACCGTCGGCGGAATCGTATTACCGCAACGCACTGCTGGGCAGGGAGTGGCTGCTCTCCAACCTGGGTGTGGAACCGGGACCGGTCTGCTGGATGGCGGACGTCTTCGGGCATAACGCCCAATCGCCTCAAATATACCGGCAACTCGGATACGGCATGTATATGTTCGAACGGGGGCAGCAGCAAGGTGAGGAGAGCACAGACTTTGACTGGCAGGGTATCGACGGCAGCACCATTCCGGCACACTGGGAGAAGGATACATACTTCGGGTTGAACCTGGGCCTTGCCTGGCAGAGAAGTCGCTCGTATGAATGGATGGCGGAGCGGATAGAGAACGAGGTCATAAAGCAACTGCTCTCCCTTGAAGACGACGTTATGCTCACCAAGATAGGCGGCGATTTTCTGCTGCCCCGCCAGGAGCATATAGAATTCATTACCTGGTGGAACAAAGCATATCCCGCCATGCACATAGAGTTGGCGCATCCAGGCGAGTATCTCAAGTTGATAAACGAGAAGACGCTTAAAACCGTCAGCGGAGACTTGAACCCTCTGATGCAGGGAGCTTACTCTACCAGAATAATCCTGAAGCAACTCAACCGTCTGGCTGAAAATTTGATCTATGCCTATGAGGCTGCAATAGCGGTCGCCGGAGTACCGGATGCGGCACAGCCTGCCGGAAACGCGACGGAACTATGGCGCAGGCTCTGTACACTGCAGTTTCACGATATAATATGCGGCAGCCTGGCGGATGAAGCCTGGAAGGAGGCTTTAGCGGATTATCTCAAACTGGTCGATGACCTGCGCCATCTTTTGGGCTGCCTGCAAGGGCATGCAAGTGATGGGATTTCTGAGGCGGATGTTCTTCTCTTTAATCCGCTGCCGTACGCCAGAACGGAGGTTGTCAGGGTAGCAGGTGAGATAAAGCGGGTAAGGCTGGAGAGTATGCAGATGCTGCCGGCAAGCAAAGCGGACGCGGAAGCCCCTTCAGCCGGAGCTGCGGTGAACGGCAATATAATCAGCAACGGTTTGTTAACGGCAGAGGTGGATAAATACGGCAGACTGAAGTATATGATCGATCTGGAGAACGATCAGGTTTATACGGATGAAAGATACGGTTGTTTGCATGATATAACCATAGAACCGGATTTTGGGGACCCGTGGATGCCGGGTATCGGTCCTGTAAATTGCTCCCTCTTATACTGCCAACCGCTGCATGATGCAAAGCCGCCGTCAGGTGTTGAAATAATAAGGCAAGGTCCCAGAGATACCAGGGCCGCGGATCTTCAATGCTTCAACCTTCCTGTTATAAGCTCCTCCGTAGACCGGCAGGGATTGCATGCGGAAATAGTCGTTGAATATGAAGATGCCGGTCTTGCTGTAAGGTATGCACTGCATGCCGGGGAGACGCTGTTGCGCATCGATGTCAGGCATAATTTGTGTTCCGTTCAAAGACGGATCAGGGCTGTAGTGCCTACCGGCATAGCGAACGGTAGTATAAGACGGGAAATTCCAGCCGGTTGGATCGTTCAGGATCAGGGAGAGTATCCGGCCCAGAACTGGATGGATTACGCCGACGGTGCCAAAGGACTATGCCTCCTTAACAAGGGCCTTCCCGGCAACAATGTAACCGACGGTGTAATGATGCTGACGCTCTTCAGGTCGGTAGCCATGATAGAACCGGATACCAGGCCTGATTACGAAACGGGCGTTGAACGTACGGCTGAATATGCCTTATATCCTTTTTCTCCTGAAGACAGCAAATACGATCCCGTCAGGCTGGGCAGGCTTTTCAACCAGGATATGCTCCTGCTGGAGAAGAAGCGGTGGGAGGATGGAAGCGGGCCTGCCTTTACCGTGGACGAAGGACTAGAGTTCATGGCGGTAAGAAGGAATGCCGACGATTGCAGTATGGAGATACGCATGTGCGAAACAAGAGGTAAGAGAGGAAAACACGTTGTGAGGAGTTCCGTACCTCTGGCAAAAGTAACGAAGATAAAACCGACAGGGGAGCAACCTGAAGCTGTGGCTATGCACGTGGATTGTATGGGATGGGACATACAGGTCGCTCCCTTTGAGATAGTTACCGTTACGGTTATGAAAAGGCCGTATAAGCCCTTTTCATGATCCTTTCTCATTTCAACTGGAACGGCTCAATCCTGTTCTTCATCACCATTGTCGGAAAGCTCAAGGAGGCGTACGTCTTCCAAATCGACTTTTCTCGCAGAGGCTCGTTTGGACTTAATAAGGTCGCTTTTTGATAAGATAAAGAACTCCTGTCCCTGGTATGACAAGGTCTGTCGCTGTTGCCAAACCTCAGGAAATGAAATCCCGGGGGTAGAGGTTTGCACGTCAATGCGTACTCGATCCTGAAAAATTGTTATTTCATTAGCCAGCATATCTTTGACTGATGTTAAGCATGCTGTTCCGAGACCGGCGTCGAGTAGCGCATCAAGTAAACGCTGGACATTATCAGGACTTGCCTCGATTAAAATATCGAGATCAAAGGTGGCTCGGGGGACGCCATATAAAATCGAAGCGATTCCCCCAATCACAACATATCTTACATTATGTTGCTGAAATGATTTGAATACGTCCTGTAAGCGGTTTAGCATATTTCAGCTCCTGAAGAGAGGGATTCACGGATAGCGCTAAATCAGTGAACGAACAGAGCATATCCATTCGCTCCGACATTGTTAGAGAACGAAACCACAATGCCTTAGCTTCGGGTGTTTCTTCTCTTCTATTATGTGAAACCGTGCCTTGTATTTTCATACAATCAGATTAACACAGGACGACTTTGTTTTCAAATATTTAATGGAACAGGGATATCGACCATTTATTGATGTAGACAGGCTGCTGGAATCATGAAAACGCCGTATAAGCCCTTTTCATAATCTTTTCCCTGTCGAAGGTAGCCGTATCCGCCCCCAGATTATCCAGCGGTCCCATGACCGTTACCGGCTTCATGATCTTCTGCTGCAGATCTTTGGACAGAGCTACCGCGTCTATGAGGTAAGACCAGATGCCCTCGCGTCCGGTGATGCCTCTTACATGGATCTTTTTGCCGGCATATTCGGTATCCAGATCGCGCTGGTTGAAAATGATATCGTTTATGGTATGTCCGTCCAGAAGAATGGATTCGTCGCCGTAGAGGCCGAAGAGCACCAGGGTGCCACCGTCCCTGACCAGTCCCAGACAGCTTTCCAGCACCTCGCGCCGGGCTCCGGCCGTATCGATGACTACATCGAAGCCCTTGCCGGCGGTGAAGTCTTCAATCTGCTGCTTGAAATCAGCGTCCAGAGGGTTGATTATGCGGTCGGCACCGAAGCCGGCGGCAAATTGGGCCCTGGAAGAGTTGACTT
This sequence comes from bacterium, assembly GCA_028699365.1. Lineage (GTDB taxonomy): Bacteria > UBP13 > UBA5359 > UBA5359 > UBA5359 > UBA5359. The sequence goes on from JAQVUQ010000243.1 coordinate 3,730, forward strand.
CAAAAGCCGCTACTCTGGCTGCGCCGAAGTGCTTGCAGAACATCTGGGTAAAGAGACCGTGCGGCCCGCATCCCAGCACGGCTACGCTGCCCAGCAGATTGTGGTCCAGCAGATATTTGGCTATAAGGCAATCGTTGCCTGCTCCCTCCAGCAGGGAAGGGAAGAAGTCAGGGTTGTCCAGCGCCTCCGGCACCACGTGGGCGCAGTAGGAGGGGATGGTCGCATACTCGGCATAACCGCCGTTGAGCGGCAGCAGATAGCCGCCTCTGGGAAGTTTGGGCCCCCACAGTCCGATAATTCCCTCTTCCACATAGCCCGGTATGAGGTAGTGAGATTCCGCCACGATTTTCTGCCCGATCTCGAAGCCCCGGACATTGGAACCCAGGCCTGTTATCTCACCGAATATCTCATGTCCGGGAATGATGCCGTCGTGGATATCGCCGAACTTGCTGTGAAAGAGGTCCTCGTCCGTGCCGCAGACGGTGACGCGCGATATCTTCAGCAGCAGTTCGCCCGGATGAGGTGTGGGCACCGGTAACTGCGCCAGGCTGAGGTGCGTGCCGTCAGGCTGCTGCTCGCTCCGGTATACCCAGGCGCGCATAGTGGATGTTTTCGTGTGGGAAACAGGGGCGGCTTTAGTTGCAGCTTTCCGATTTGTTATGCCCAGTTCCGCTCCGGCGACGGCAAAGGCCTCTATCGCTCTGTCTATCTGCTCCGGCGTATGAGCGGCCGAAATCTGGACGCGGATGCGCGGGCTCTCTTTGGGAACTACGGGATAGCTGAAGCTGATGACGTAGATGCCCAGTTGCAGCAATCTCTCCGCCAGTTTGCCTGCTATCCGGGCATCGTTCAGGATGACGGGAATTATGGCATGCTCTCCGTCGGGTATATTGAAACCCGTTTCTTTCATGGCCCGGCGGAAGCGGGCGGTATTCTCCTGCAGCCGTCCCCGGAGTTCGACGCCCTCGCCGGAAGCTGCTATATCTATGGCCGCCAGCCCGCCTGCCGTCAGGGACGGAGCCAGGGAGTTAGAGAAGAGATAAGGTCTGGAGGTGTTGCGCAGCCATTCGATCAGCTCCCGCTTGCCGGATATGTAGCCGCCGCAGGCTCCGCC
>JAQVUQ010000244.1 GCA_028699365.1 bacterium
ATAATAATGACCTCCAACCTTGGAGCCCACCTGTATAAGAGAAACAGGAGCATAGGGTTCAGAGGGACCGGAGAAGAAGCCGGCAGAGGGCATGAAGAAGTGCGGAAAGATCTGCAGGAAGAAGCCAAGAAAGCCTTCCGGCCCGAGTTTCTGAACAGAGTGGAAGAGATAGTAGTGTTCAAGGAACTGAACCGGGAGCAGATAGGGCAGATAGTAGAGCTGATGCTGGCAGAAGTGGTAGAACAGCTCAAGGCCCAGGAGATAGCCCTGAAGGTAGGCAAGAGAGGCATGGAGAAGATAGCCGAAGAAGGGTTCGATCCCGTATACGGAGCCAGACCCTTGAGAAGGGCCATCCAGAAGCTGGTGGAAAACCCCATCTCCGGCAAGATTATCCGCCGCGAGATAGGCCCCGGCGATACCGTCACTCTTACGGTGCGTGGAGGCAAGTTGCAAATAGTGAAAAAAGAGCCGGTGATCACTGCCGGAGATATCTGACATAATTATGCAAAAGCCGCACGGGGAGCGGCTTTTGCGCATATGGGGCCGTCCGGTGCAGGTTTGACGCACTTACGACGGTGTGCTACTATATCTTTAACTTGTATGGGAAGGGAGGTGCTATAAATATTGGCAGCAAGATTTTTCAGATTGATATGTATTATAGTAGGCAGCATTTCAGGATATTACGTAGGCAAGTTTTACAGCAAGACCCACCCCGTCAATTTTACGGTGGACATGCTTAACTTCCTCGGCCTGATGGCCGTTATGGCCATGATGTCTTACATCGTGGCACCTGTACTCTACCGCATACTTAACTCTATAAACCGCAGCATCGGCGAGACGGTACGATCACTGTCGCCGCGTACGGTTGCATTGGGTGCCGTCGGCCTGATAATAGGACTGGTCATTTCCAACCTGACGATACTGCCGCTGGTGATTATCACCAAGAGCGGCATATTCCTTTTAGTGTTGAGTTGTGCCATCCTGGGTTACCTGGGAGCGGTCATCGCCGTGAGCCTGGGACAGTCCAGGTTGAATAATCCCCTTTTCGACAGCGTGTCGAATAACGACGGTGGTATCAAGCTTCTGGATACCAGTGTGATCATCGACGGCAGAATAGCCGATCTGGCAAAAACGGGCTTTGTAGAAGGAACCATCCTCATACCGCGGTTTGTGCTGGAGGAATTGCACCATATATCCGATTCAGCGGATGCATTGCGCAGGAATCGCGGGCGCCGCGGGCTGGACGTTCTGAACCGTTTGCAGAAGGAACTGGAAACGGCCGTAGAAGTTTACGAGACCGATATAGAAGGCGATGAAGTCGATGCCAAGCTGGTAAAGCTGGGCAAGCTGATGGGCGCCAAGGTTATAACCAACGATTATAATCTCAACAAGGTGGCGGAGTTCGAGGGTGTGCAGGTTCTGAATATCAATGAACTGGCCAACGCAGTCAAACCGGTCGTTCTGCCGGGTGAGGACATAGTCGTTACCCTTATAAAGGAAGGCAAGGATCCTGATCAGGCCATCGGCTATCTGGACGACGGCACAATGATCGTTGTCGAGGACGGCAAGCGGCTGATAGGTGAAACGATTCCGGTTGAGGTTACCAGCACACTGCAGACGGCTGCAGGCAAAATGATTTTTGCGCGCCCCAGAGAGCGAACCGACCTGGAGGTGACCGTTTTTGACAACAGCAGCGGTAATTCCCGCAGCCGGTTCCGGAAGAAGAATGGGAGAAACGGCTAAGCCGTTGCTCGATATCGGCGGAATTCCGGTTATAATCCACACTCTCAGGGCACTCCTGGGATCAGGAAAAATAGACCATGCGTTGATCGTCTGTAGAGAGGCAGAAATGCCACTCTACAGACGATTGCTTGTTGAGCACAATTTGGATCGCGTGGGGACGACGGCCGGCGGTGCCGAGCGTCAGAATTCGGTTTTCAACGGGCTGCGGCAACTACGCGGGCAGGCGGATAGAGTGCTGATTCATGATGCCGTCCGGCCCTTCATCGATGAAGATATCCTGGACCGGGTGATCGAGCCGCTTGGACGCTATGCCGGGGTGGTGGCCGGTGTTCCGCTCAAGGACACCGTCAAAGAGATCGCTGCCGACGGTACGGTTGTGAATACCCCCCCGCGCGAGCGTCTTTGGGCTGTTCAAACGCCGCAGGCTTTCGATTTTCAGACAGTATACGAATCACACCAGGCGGCTGAGCGGGATGGATTCTACGGAACCGACGATGCCGTTTTGCTGGAGCGACGGGGGATACCCGTCCTGATGGTACAGGGATCCTATGAGAATATCAAATTGACGACAACAGAGGATATCCGTCTGGCAGAGGCACTTATACAACCAACAACCGCGCCCGCAGGGCGCATCCCCAGGGTAGGTACGGGTTATGACAGTCATCGTCTGGTAGAGGGACGACCGCTGGTTCTGGGTGGAGTTACGGTGCCGCATACCATGGGTCTGCAGGGACACTCGGATGCGGACGTTTTGCTTCATGCCCTGGCGGATGCACTGCTGGGTGCTGCCGGAGAGGGCGACATCGGCGGATTGTTTCCCGATACCGATCCTCGCTGGCACGGCGCGGACAGTGCCGATCTGCTGTTGCAGGTGCGCTTGCTGATAGAAGAACGAGGCTTTCGTCTCATCAATGCGGATATGACGGTGGTGGCTCAGTCCCCGCGGTTGGCTCCCCATATCCCGCTCATGCGCGCGCGCATCGCCGGGATTATGGAGACGGATATAGGGAATATAAATATTAAAGCAAAGACCGCCGAAGGCATGGGGCCCATCGGCAATGGTGAAGGTATAGAAGCGTATGCTGTGGTCCTGGTGGAATAAGAGAGGGAGGTAACACTATGCAGATCGTGGTCAAGGGAAGAAACATGGAAATTACCGATGCCCTGAGAGAGTATGTCGAAAGGAAGGTACGTCATCTGGAGCGCCATTTCGGCAACATCATGGAAGTACAGGTCATTCTGAGCACTAACAAGAATCCCAGCGTGGAGCTTAATCAGGATGTGGAGCTGTCCGCACTGGTCAACGGGGTATTCATGGGTGTGGAAGAGCATGACGACGATATGTACAGAGCTATTGACGAAGCGGTCGATAAGCTTGATCGCCAGGTGAACAGATATAAGGAGAGAATACAGGAAAAGGCCGAACTGAAGTATACCCAGGCCATGAGCAGGGCAGAGGAGATGCTCGAGACGGAGGAAGAGGAAGAAGAAGGCGGTCCGGCTCAGCCGCAGCAGATCGTAAAGCGCAAGAGCTTTATCCTGAAGCCGATGTTCCCCGAGGATGCCGCCATTCAGATGGATGATCTCGGCCATACCTTCTTTGTCTTCCGCAACGCCGAGACCGAGAGCATAAACGTTATTTACAGACGTCAGGACGGTAACTACGGCCTGATCGAGACAATGTGAGCCGGGACGATGATACTTACCGTCACCTTGAATCCCGCTCTGGATAAGACCCTGGTGATAGGCAGCTTGAAGGTGCACGATACCAACAGGGTCAGGGCACTGGATGTCGATCCCGGCGGCAAAGGCATAAACGTGTCGCGATTGCTGAAGGAACTGGGCAGCCCTACCATGGCATCCGGCTTTATCGGCGGAGATGCGGGACGATATATCGAGAGTTGCCTGCACCGGCGTGCCATAAGAACCGAGTTCGTCGAGATAAAGGGTGTTACCCGCACCAACGTAGCCGTAGTCGAGGAAGAGGTGGAGGCTCCGCCGACCACTTTTAACGAAGCCGGCCCTGATATTTCGGCAGCCGAACTGGATGAACTGGAGCGCCGGCTGGACCCTCTGATGCGTGAAGCCGCCATGGTGGCCATAGGCGGCAGCCTGCCTCCGGGCGTTCCCGACGATATCTATGCCCGTATTATCCGGCTGGCTGTCGATTGCGAGGCTATGACCGTGCTGGATGCCGAAGGTGTGCCCTTCAACCTGGGCTTGGAGGCCGGCCCCACCATGATCAAGCCCAATCTGCGTGAAGCGGAGCGCATGGTAGGCAGAAGCCTGAAAGACGACCGGGATGTTCTGGCGGCCGCCGGAGAGCTGCAGCGCCGGGGGGTAGAGATAGTTATCGTCTCCATGGGGGCCCAGGGCGCCATCGCCGTCACTCCCGACGGAGCCTGGAAGTCCGTTCCGCCGGAGGTGGAGGCCTACAGCACCATAGGATCCGGCGATTCCATGATTGCCGGCATTCTGCACGGACTGATGTGCGGCGAGACCTTTGACGGGGCACTGGCCTGGGGAAGCGCCGCCGGGGCGGCCACCGCCGCTACTCCGGGAACGGAGATTGCCGGCCGGGAGGATATCCTGAAGCTGAAGCCCGCCGTAAGAGTAGAGAAAATACTGTAGGGGCAACCCTGTGTGGTTGCCCGAATCGGACAAGGATATGCACGTGAAAACCAACAACCAACCCATCCTCCGCAACAGCGGAACTGCTGCTACGGAGGGCGAGCAACCAACAACTAACAACCGAGGTGTGCCCGCCGGGCACACCTCTCAACGAGTAAGGGTGCGCTTTGCACCATCGCCTACGGGCTATCTGCACGTGGGCAGCGCCAGGACGGCCCTTTTCAACTGGCTCTTTGCCAGGGCCAACGACGGTGATATGATTCTCCGCATTGAGGATACGGATGTGGAGAGGTCTGCTGCCGTCTATGAGGAGGATATCCTGGCCGGGTTGCGCTGGCTGGGGCTGGACTGGGACGAGGGGCCCGATACGGGCGGGCCTCATGCGCCGTATCGGCAATCCGAGCGCGGCGATCTTTACACCCGCATGGCCATGGATCTGATGGAGCGAGGTGAAGCCTAC
>JAQVUQ010000245.1 GCA_028699365.1 bacterium
TCCCAACACCATGGTGCCGCTCTACGCGGGGAGAGAGAAATCGCTGCGGGCGCTGGAACACGCCGCTGCCGGCGACAAGGTAGTGCTTCTGGCTACCCAGAGGGAACAGGTGGATGACGAGCCCTTGCCGGGTGAACTGTATGATATCGGCACCAGAGCCAATATCGTGCAGTTGCTCAAGATGCCGGATGGAACGGCCAAGCTGTTGGTGGAGGGCGTCAGCCGGGAGAGGGTGACGGAGGTCATCGACAATGGGCAGCACCTGACGGCCTTTTCGGAGACGGTTGACGATACTGAGAAAGAGAGTGATCTTGAACTGGAAGCGCTGAAACGCAGCGTTCTTCAGCTCTTTGAGAGAGTCGTCAATCTGCATAAGAATTTACCAAACGAGGCTTATGTAGCCGCGCTCAACATCAGCGAGCCGGAGCGTCTGGGTGATATGATCGCCACCCATCTGGCTCTGCCGGTGGAGGAGCAGCAACAGCTTCTGGAGGAGTTCTCGCTCAAGCGCCGCCTGCGCAGAATATGCAGTCTGCTGGAGCGCGAGTTGGAGATTCTGGAGTTGGAGAACCGGATTCAAAGCGAGGTCAGGGAAGAACTGGAAAAGCTCCAGCGTGACATGTACCTGCGCGAGCAGATAAAGGTTATCCAGCGCGAGTTGACAGGCGATGAGGACGGCGAACTGGGAGAGTTCGAGCAACTCAGAGCACGGGTAGAAGACACGGAGTTTCCTGAAGAAGCCAGAGAGAAGGTGCTTCGCGAACTGGACCGTCTGGAGAAGACGCCGCCTATGTCTCCCGAAGCGCCGATGCTCAGAAATTATATCGACTGGATGCTGGACCTGCCCTGGGGCAAAACGGCAGAGAGAAAGATCGCTATGGCCAAGGCCGAGCGCATACTCGAGAAGAGCCATTACGGTCTGGCCAAGGCCAAAGAGCGCATCCTGGAATACCTGGCTGTTTATAAGCTAACCGGCCGCCTGAGAGGCCCCATACTCTGTTTTGTGGGCCCTCCCGGAACGGGTAAGACGTCCATAGGCAAGTCCATTGCCGAAGCGCTGGGAAGAGAATTTATCCGGATTTCGCTGGGCGGCATGAAGGATGAAGCCGAGATCCGGGGGCACAGGCGTACCTATATCGGTTCGATGCCCGGACGAATCATCCAGGCCATGCGCCAGGCCGGTAGCGGAAATCCCGTCTTCATGATGGACGAGATCGATAAGATAGGCATGGATTTTCGCGGTGACCCTGCGTCGGCTCTGCTGGAGGTTCTCGATCCCGAACAGAACAACTCCTTCAGCGATAACTATATCGAAGTACCGTATGATCTTTCCGAGGTCATGTTCGTTACCACGGCCAACACGCTGGAGACGGTACCCTCCGCTCTCAGGGACAGGATGGAGATCATCGTCTTTAATTCCTATACCGATGAGGAGAAGCTCAGCATCGCCCGGGAATTCCTGATACCTAAGCAGATCAGGGAGAACGGCCTCAAACCGTCCAATATAGAGATATCCGACGGTGCCCTGATCAAGATAATTAGGGAATACGCCAGGGAATCCGGCGTCAGGAATCTTGAACGGGAGATAGGCAGCCTCTGCCGCAAGGTGGCTCGAAAGATAGCTGAGGGTGGCCGGCGCAAAAAAGTACGGATAACTACCGGCTCCATACCGGTGTATCTGGGGCAGCCCACTTATCCGCTCGTAGCTCCCGAGGGTGAAGACCTGGTGGGTGTGGCTAACGGGCTGGCCTGGACAGAGGTGGGTGGAGAGACGTTGAACGTTGAAGTATCCATTATCCAGGGCAAGGGTAATATTCTGATTACGGGACAACTGGGAGATGTCATGCGGGAATCCGCGCAGGCGGCGCTGACCTATGTGCGCAGCCGTGCAGATGAGCTGAACATCGCGTCAGATCTTGGTGAGGAGAGCGATATACACATACATGTACCGGCTGGTGCCGTGCCCAAAGACGGTCCTTCCGCCGGCGTCACTCTGGCCACGGCCATAGCTTCGGCGGCTACCGGTATCCCGGTCAGAGGCGATCTGGCCATGACCGGCGAAGTTACTCTGCGCGGGCGCGTGCTGCAGGTGGCCGGAATAAAGGAGAAGGTGCTGGCTGCGTATCGGGACGGTTTGACGACTATCGTACTGCCGGCTGAAAATGAACACGATCTGGAGGAGATACCGGCATCTATCCGACGGAAGATGTCGTTTGTCCCCGTCAGACATATGGATGATGTTCTGGAGGCGGCTCTGGTAAAGGTGAAGAGAAGTAAGAGCCGAGCCAAGGTTACTCCGCCTGCGCCCGGCAGGCAGGCGGCTAAAGCCGTCAACGGCACCTGTGGTACCATTGACGGCAGCCTGAAGACTGAAGCCTGAAGTCCGAAGGCTGAAGCAGGGAGGTATATGTATGAAAACCGACAATCATGAAGCGATAACCGATAACCTATCGGACATGCGCGCGAAGCGTGTGTGTCCGGAGCAGATGTCCAGCTCTTATAACCCGGCGGAGGTTGAGGAGCGCTGGTCATCTTATTGGATAGATAAAGGCGTATTTCACGCCGAGGTGAATCCTGATAAGGAACCGTTCACCATCGTCATACCGCCGCCTAATATTACAGGTTCCCTGCGTATGGGACATGCTCTGAACGATACCATCCAGGACATCATGATCCGCTCGCAACGTCAGCGCGGCAAGGAGTCGCTCTGGCTGCCGGGAACCGATCATGCTGGCATAGCCACTCAGAATGTGGTGGAGCGCAGCCTGGCCGCGGAGGGCCTGAGCAAGGAAGACCTGGGACGCGAGGCGTTTGTCCAGCGAGTCTGGGAATGGCGCGAGCAGTATGGGAATACCATCATCAATCAGTTGAAAAGGTTGGGCGCCTCGTGCGATTGGCAGCGGGAACGCTTCACCATGGACGAAAAATACTCTGCGGCTGTGCGCAAGGTCTTTGTGACGCTGTATGAGAAAGGGTATATCTATCGCGGCAAGTATATCATCAACTGGTGTCCCCGTTGCATGACGGCTATCTCCGATATAGAGGTGGAGTATTCCGAGGAAGCGGGCAGCCTTTACTTTATCAAATACCCGGGTGTCGACGGCGATGATATCATAGTGGCCACAACCAGGCCGGAGACGATGCTGGGCGATACCGCCGTAGCCGTGAATCCGGACGACAAGCGCTATGCCGCACTGATAGGGCGGAAGCTGGCGCTGCCGCTGACGGATCGCGAGATACCGGTTATTGCCGACGCGTATGTCGATCCTGCTTTCGGCACCGGGGCAGTCAAGATCACCCCGGCTCATGATCCTAACGATTTTGAAGTAGGCCTCAGGCATAACCTGGAGCAGATGACCGTCATCGGCAGCGATGCCCGCATGACGGAAGCTGCCGGCAAATACGCCGGTATGGACAGATATGAGGCCAGAGAAGCCGTATTGAAGGATCTGGCTGCCGCCGGGCTGCTGGTGAAGACGGAGCCTTATCAGCACTCCGTGGGACACTGCTATCGCTGCAATACGGTCATAGAGCCGCTGATATCGCTGCAATGGTTCATGCGCATGCAGGAACTGGCGGCACCGGCCGTGAAGGCGGTTGCAGACGGACGGATACGCTTTGTGCCGGAGAGATGGACCAAGGTGTATCTGGACTGGATGGAGCGCATCCGCGACTGGTGTGTCTCCCGCCAGATATGGTGGGGGCACAGGCTGCCGGTCTGGTACTGCAACGAATGCGGCGAGATGATAGTCAGCGAAGAGACACCGTCATTCTGTCCCAAATGCAACGCTTCGTCGCTGCGGCAGGAGACAGATGTTCTGGATACATGGTTCAGCTCGGCGCTATGGCCCTTTGCCACTCTGGGCTGGCCGGAGGAGACGCCGGAGCTGAAGTATTTCTATCCCACCTCCATTCTGGTAACGGGACATGAGATCATCTATTTCTGGGTTTCACGCATGATCATGCAGGGGCTGGAGTTCAGGGGAGAGATACCCTTCCATACCGTATACATCCACGGCATCGTTCGTGATGAGTCCGGCAAGAAGATGAGCAAATCTCTTGGCAACGTCATAGATCCGCTGGAGATAATCGCCCGTTACGGCACCGATGCCCTGCGTTTTGCCATGGTCGCCTTTTCTGCCACCGGACAAGACATCTATCTGTCGGACGAAAAGTTCGAGACCTGTCGCAACTTTGCCAACAAGATATGGAACGCCTCACGCTTTGTGCTGATGAACCTCTCCGATTATTCGCCGGAGGGAGAAGAGGTCGTCGATCTGTCGCTGGCCGACCGCTGGATATTGAGCCGTTACAACACGCTAGCCGGTGAGATCACCGGTTTGCTGGACAGCCTGGATTTCTGCGAGGCGGGCAAGAGACTCTATGAATTTATCTGGAACGAGTTTTGCGACTGGTATCTGGAGATGGTCAAGCCCGTCCTCTACAGCGAGGACAAGACGGCCCCCGCCCGCCGGGCGGCACAGCAGACGCTCTGGTCCGTGCTGGACGGCTGTATGCGCCTGCTGCATCCGTATATGCCGTATATAACCGAAGAGATATGGCAGAAGTTGAATCCCGACGGAGGGGTATCCGTGGCCGCCGGTGCCTGGCCTGTCCGTAATGAATCGCGCGTTGATCTCTCACTGGAGAACGACGTCCAGGCAGTGATGGAGCTGATCCGAGCCATCCGCAACATGCGGGCCGAGGTTAGGGTGCCGCAGAGTGCCCAGGTATCGGTGACCGTATCGGCGCCCGAGCGCGACCTGGATCTGGTCAGAGCTGCCATGGATTATATCGGGACGCTGGCCAAGGTCTCGGAGATGGAGATGCT
>JAQVUQ010000246.1 GCA_028699365.1 bacterium
GTGAAGCAACGCTTTGTCCGCGAGTTCGTCCTGGGATAAATCAAGTCTGCGACGATAATGTCTCATATTACGGCCAAGGACATCCAGGATCGATGTTTCTGTAATTAACATAATCTTCGATGGCTTATTAAGAGTCCATGCTGATATATTTCTTCATGCTCTTACAAGCCGCCCTCCTTTCTTATCGTACTCTTAGATACTGCCACACGGAATTGAAACAGCCGGTTATCAATTCCAGAAAATGACCGTAATTTAGGCCATAAAGCCTCCGGTAACACTACTCAGACAGGCCGATCCGTGTGTTCTCTATGGTTCCCACTGCCAATCTATGCATACTCCACAACATACGATCTCATGACGGTTTTGGCACCAAGCCCGAATTCTTTACCCTCTTATGGCATAGTGCTACTGCTATATCGCAGGTACAGCGCAGGTCTCCGGGATATCATACTCCCTAAGCCATCCCAAACTTAGGTAGTTATCCAATACTGTTTTGGCACTAATTTGGGTATTGCTTGGGCACTAACCTGCATTTTGTATTTCGTTTAGGTAGTAACGTATGCCGCTCATCTCCCCTCTAAGAATCTTCTCATCCCCTCCGGGATTAAGCCTCCTTAAATACGCCAAGGTTCATGAATTTGCTCTTCGGGTCTGTCCGCGCCATCTTGGCTATGACGGCCAGTTTCGTTTCCACCCACTTTGCACCTCGGCCGGTTCCTGTGCTCTCCTTCTAATGCCCTGCCACGGTCTCCGACCCCGGCCTGCCGTTTGACCTCACCCTTGCGGTCTTCACGGTGCTGCCTTCCCTAGAAATGTAATAAGTCGGCCTTCTGCCACGTTGGTTATCTCGGGGCTCTATCCCTTTACTTGCGTTGCGGCCGGGCATCTCCCTCTTTCCGGCTTCACACAGTTCGTTACCTCTCTATGTACGGAATTCGGTGTTGGGCTGCTGGCTAGGCTTTACCCAATCCGGACTTTCACTTCACCGGCAAGAGCCTAACAAGCTTCTCCTGGCACACTCATTATCCACCACCAGTTATGTAATCTAAGACCCCATATCCTATGAGCCTGCCCTGGACCATTCCTCTTACGTTCCAATGCGACCTGGGGCATCCTGGTGCTTCTGAGAGGGGTTATATTGAGTGGCCACCCTCTGCCAAGCAATAATTATTCAATTATCGGATTATCGGCGGCGCTTCCTGAAATTTGCTAGCGGGCATTCCCCCCATCCCTATCTTAGGCATCAAGATGAAAAAGTGTATCTCTATATTCCGACCAAAAAGGAATTTATAATATTCAAGCGGTCTCTACCCCAAGGTAGAGAAGCGCCTCTTTAAGAGTAATACCTATTTAAACACTAATTTCCTACTTAAATACTAGTACTATTACCTACTTAATTATTACCTTCTTCATGCTGAACCATAGTTCCGGAAACTCGCTTGCCAAGCGGCTTTAGCAAGAAAAATCCCCTTTATCCAACGAAACAATACTTTCTATTCATGAAAACTGTTGTTTCTCTCATAAAATGCCCTTAGAAACTATCGTTTCCAGAATCCTATCCTAAGAAACTATATGTTCAATGATAAAAACGAGTAATTTGTGTTGTCAAAGTGCTTTCAATATCGCCTTCAAAGCTTCTTAGAGACCTCTCAATCCAGATTCATATTATCGTACCAGTGTTTTACAGGCATGACATTTTGTTGTTGGATAGCCACAGTAATATCTTCGGTATTATTGGAAGCTTCCTCTATAATATTGCGAGATCCCTTCCCACCATCACAGAGTTCCTGCAGCTTATAGTAGCATGGGTAAATATAGTAATAAGAGGTGCATTTGGTGCCATTATTACGTCTACGCCTATCGATTTTTATAAAGCCCTTCTGCTCCAGACTCCGGAGGCGTCCATTAACATATTGTGTGGTTATGCCCAGTGAGATGGCTATTGTTTCTGTCTTAAGAAAGCAATAGCCTTTACGCATATCAAAGTCAGGTACATCAGCCCAAATGAGTTTAGACAGCACACACACTTCTGCCAGACTAAGCTTCAGCTCGCCAGCGTTATCAATAATAAGTTTGAGTGGATTATAGCCTGGCTCAAAAGTAACATTGTATACCGGCTTATTATTCTTAACGCCCTCCACGCAGGTAAACTTCCTCTTCGTCTTGCTCATTTTTAAGCCTCCATTGCTGTGATCCTTTGTATTTGCTATAGAAGATCAATAATTTGATCTCTACGTCACATCTTTCCGCCACCCACACTCAAACCCTTTGCCCCCATCAGCAATGAATCGCTCTAGTTGCTCTGGTGAGAACCTCAGCGAACGTCCGACTCGGATATAGGGAATGATCCCTTTCTCGCACAACGCGTAAACACGCTGTGGAGGGATAGATAACAACTCTGCTACATTGGCAACCGTCAGCAACTTTTCCATCGTTAGCACCTCCTCCGCATAGGCCATATTTGATAAACTTTTTACCATTCACATCTGGAGCGTCCGTTATTTCCGATACGCGCCTCGTGATGCTAAATAAATCCTATACGTAATTATCGACTTAGTAAAACACGGATGCATCGCGGATAGTAGCCAAATATAATGACTTCAAACAAAACGCAAAGGAGAGTAAGATTAATATGATCTGATAACAGAACCGAAGATAGGAGAATCCTGAATTAACGATGAGGTTTATAGGCAAAGGCATAGAATTATTGGGAGACCCATCTTGTGCGGACAATTGTCCGCACAACTGATCTAAGACCTATGGAAGTCTTTCCCCGATTGCAGCAGTATATCTATCGAGGTTATGAGTAATTTGATCTTTATCGTATGTTATGTACTCAGGGTGGATCGATAACCGGTAATTACCACCCCCGTCATTTTCAATTATGTCCTTGGTCTTATCAATCTGCCCGCCTCTAAGTAGTAATCTTAGGCTGGATTGTCTACGTCTATCTTCCAAGTCATTAATTATTCCCTCTGATACTAATTCTCCTTGACTTATCCATCCGCCATCTTCTGTTTTGGCAGCTAATACAAGAACAAGCAATAAAGGGAAACAAGCATCAGGGACTCCTATGACTGTCCCGTTGACATGAACAGGATGATTCCTGCGCCGAGGATATTCGCCAGGGATAAAGATCCTGTCTATGCATTGATAATCCTGCCTGCTGTAATCTTCTTGGATTCTTCCCGGCGGTTCTTCCGTTCGCTTCATATCTCCGAGGGCATCAGAGAAGTCTTTTATGTACGTACCATCCACTATTTCTTGCATCTGCTTAAGAATAATACTGGCAATGCCGGAGATATTCTTCTTGACCGCTTTGGCATATTTCTGCTCAACACGCCCTTCGATAACTATCTCGTCTTCCAATTCTTCATCTAAATCTCTAAGAATATTTTGCTCCATGAGGTTATTAAAGGCTGCACGATTGCTCCTTAGTGTCCGATAATCTTCAAAAACATGTTCCAACTCCCGTTGAAGCGGCTTGCCGACAAAATTATAGTAGCTCCACGGCATGTCATCTATTTTGCTGCTTATTCTGTCATGGAAAGCTCTCTTTGTGCTGCTGAACACCTTTAACTCCGATTCAGTGATGAAATGCAACACAATGTTCAGGATATTGGATATTCCACCGCAGCCAAAAAGATTCGCCATTTCTCTGGAGCCTCTGAACCTTGCAATATGCCTTGTAAGAGATCTTTTCTCGATTACGATCTCGAACAACTCTTCCAAATATCTATCCGTTTTCAATCGGCTATATCGTTCATCGAGAGAAAGAAAATATTCAAATTCCGTTACGGATAAATACTCGGACAGGCACTCGAATACATGCCGCCATATCTCCTGATGATCATATTCACATCTTATGCACTTACATAACAGCTTGAGGATTGCAATTTTAAGCTCTAATAATTTCTCTCTCTTTTCCTCAATGTATACGTCATCTTTGTTGGTCAAGCCTGTTATAAACCTGGCGTCATCATAATCGCAAATCCAGATGTCGTCACCGACATGCTTCTTAATATCGTCTACCATAAGAATATTCACCGCGGAAAAGTAGTTCCACGGTTTGCCAATAGTATCTTGCTTATTGCCAGGTCGTTGTGCCCATATATACTCAAACTCCTTACTGTTGTAGTTGTAGACAACGGCAAAAGGCAGCTTGGTGAAGAAGTGGAAACCCAGTTGCCCTTGGAACCATCCGGACTGATGGAATTTGGTCCTCGGAAATCCTGTTCTAATAAGAGAGCTTCTATTATCAGAAAGATAATCCACAAACTCCATAGCCGTGTATGCAAGCTCATCCAGAGTGTAGAACGGTGTATCACTATCGTTCAATTCCCGGAATAGCCATTCTCTATCTTTGTAGACACTCAGCGGTTGTCTCCCAAGAAAGTCGAGCACCTCGTCATCGCCCGACAGGTTTTTAGATAACGCTTGGAACATATATCTGAACTCAGACGAAGTATTTGTATAATGATATACTTCTCGTGCACCCTCTCCGTCAACCATACCGGTTTGACCTTGAAAAGAACCGTTATCAATAGCCTCAAGTATCGGTTGGTTTGAACCGTTTTCCCTTGCATCACTTAAAAGCAGGTTCTGCAGATGGGCAAATGTATCAGTCTCAGTGCCTATGTTCAGGGCAGCGGCAAGTTCTTGAGCATCCTCTTGGATACATTTGTAGAGCGTTTCTTTATCCACAATACAATCTCCTGATGATAAAGATACTTATCAGTTACAATGATAAGTATCTTCGTTGTTTTCATAATTAATCCTGCACGTACCGACGAAAAACTCGTGTATTGGGTACTATGATAAAGGAGCC
>JAQVUQ010000247.1 GCA_028699365.1 bacterium
TGTACGATGGCGTTATCGGCATACTCCGCCACATGGCGGCTGAGCCCGCCCTCACCGGTATTCCACATTGTGCCCAGGGCAGCGGCGGCCTTGCCGAAGCTCTTCTGAACGTTGCTGCTGATGGCGCCGTATGAGATGGCTGAGAACATCACCGGCAGATCGATCTTGACCTGGGGGGGCATTTTGCCGGATTTGGCTTCGGCGTAGGATGCCGGCTTGCCTCCCAGGTAGGTGCGTATCTCCATGGGCTCCCGCAGCGGGTCTATCGACGGATTGGTGACCTGGCTGGCGTTAAGCAGGATCTTATCCCAGTATATGGGATACTCCTTGTCGTTGCCCATACCTGTCAGCAGAATTCCTCCCGTATCGGCCTGCCGCTTGACATCGTTTATTCTCTCGGCGCTCCAGTAGGCGTTATCTCTGTAGGAGGAAGGACGCTGGCGCACCGTCAGAGCCGCCGTCGGGCAGAGCGATACGCATCTCTGACAGCCGACGCACTTCTCTTCCCGGCTGTACATCTCTTCCGTTTCGTCGTCCCAGCAGTGGGTTTCGTAAGAACACTGGTTCTCACAGACTCTGCATTCTATACAGCGATCCGCATCGCGTTCCACAATAAATTCGCTGTTTCCGGTTATCCTCATGCCGCTCTCTCCTTTGTCCTCTCCTCAAGCCGCCCGACGATAAGTTCTCCGCCGCGCGGTGTCCATACTCTGTCCAGCTTGGGCGAAACCAGGCGTATGGCGGATTCCTCGGAGGAGATGTAAAGTATGTCGCCGTTTTCGGCGGCCGTCAGGGGCCGCAGCCTTATCCTGTCGGTCAGGCCTATCATCTCTCCCCGTCTGGCCAGAATAATGGCAAACGGACCGTTGAGGAGCAACCCGGCGTAAACCTGGCGCAGAATAGCTGCTTTTTCATTGGCGGCAGCGTCTATCTCATTCCAGAACGGCGCGGCCAGCACTGAGGCTGCTTCCTCGTAACTCAATCCGTGCCGCCGCAGCAGCAGATCGGCCGCATAACATATGACCTCGGTATCGGTGTAAAGGGAACAATCGTAACCGTGCATTTCCAGAAAGCGTTTGTTGGTGCCGTAGGAAGATATCTCCCCGTTGTGAACGACCGTCCAGTCGATCAACCCGAAAGGATGCGCTCCTCCCCACCATGCCTGGCTGTTGGTAGGAAAGCGGCCGTGCGCCGTCCAGAGATAACCGCTGTAATCATCCAGTTTGAAATAATCGGCGATAGCTTCCGGATAGCCGACGCCCTTGAACACTCCCATATCCTTGCCGCAGGAGAAGACAAAGGCGCCTTCCAGCGTGGTGTTGATCTCCATGGAGACGGTGGCGATATAATCTTCCTCGCTGCAACCGGCCGGTATCTCCCTGACCTTGAGAAAGTATCTCCAGACCAGCGGCGGAGCCATGACGTCGGCGGCTCTGTTCACGGGCATTTCCTCCCCGCCCACGACATCGAAACGCTCTCTCAGATACTTCTCGCCGTCCAGCCTGTTCTCTTTGGTGAGAAACATGATGTGCATGGCGTAATCATCAGCATTGCCGGGGTATATGCCGTAAGCGGCAAAGCCGCCTCCCAGCCCGTTGCTCCTGTTTCTCATCAGGGCTATGGCTCCGGCAGCCACGCTGCCCGATACGGGACTCCCGTTTCTGTTGATAAAACCGAATATCGAGCAGTTGCTGACGACCTTATGCTCGTTATACGGGTTGCTAATAGCTCCCAGATCCTTCATTTTGGCCCTCCTTGACGGTTTCTTCCAATTCCCGGCGCAGTTCGGGAGACAGCGATAGATGCGAGAAATCGGGAGCGGCTATCTCCGCACCGCAGGCGGAAACGTCCGCACCCCGGCGCATCAGCCAGCTCAAGAGCCCGCCGTTATCGATATCTCCCAGGGCCGCAAACCCGGATATGCGACCGTCGCGCAGCATTACCTCTCTGTAAGCGCCGTTGTCCCAGACGACCGTTTCATCACCGTTAACGGCTACTGAACAACCGGCTGTGGCCAGCGCAATGTTGAAATAGTGAAAGGCGTTGAACGGAAGCGCCACCCGTATATCGGCTTTGCCTCCGGCCATATTGTATCCGGCCGTTCTGCCGCCCATGTAGGCGTTGGGCCAGGTAGGTATGGGCTTGCTTGTCCCGCTCAGTTGCTCCGGCAGGGAGACCATGTCGCCGCAAGCGTAGATGCCCTCCTGACCTGTGGCCATGCCGGCATCAACGGGCAGGTAACGAGCGCCCTCCGGCAAGATGGCGGAAACGAGTTCCGTCCTGGGCCTGACGCCGGCGGCCACGGCCACCAGGTCCACCTCATGCATACTGCCGTCGTTCAATCTTATTACGTAACCCGCACCGGTTTTTTCCACGGCGGCGACGCCGCTGCCGGCATAGATGGCCAGGCCTCTGTCGACAAGCATCCCGGCAAGGCGTCCGGCAACGCCGTCGCTGATAATGGACGGCAGTATGCGCGGCATTTGCTCAAAGATCAGCGGCTCGGCGCCCATATCCATCAAGGCCTCGGCCAGGCTCAGTCCTATCAGACCGCCGCCGATAACACCTATGCGCCGGCAGCCGCCGTTAACTACGCGCTCCCTGATGGCCAGCGCGTCATCCGCGGTCAAAAAGGTAACGTAAGGCAGATCTGCCAGCCCGGGCACCGGCGGCACCAGCGGCTTGCTGCCGCATGCCAGCAGCAGACGGTCCCAGTCGTAGCTTTTGCCGTCGGTTGCCGAAACTCGGTTGGCATCCAGGTCCAGACTCTCGGCTGCCACACCGGTTACCAGTTCAACGCCCATACTCCGGTAATAATCCGGCGAGCGCATGGCTATACCGTCCACATCAGCCTCGCCCTTGAGAAGCCTGGTTATCATGGGCCTGGAATAGGCCCGATAGGGTTCTTCGCCCAGAACGGTTATCGTGCCGGCCTTGTCCAGTCGTCTGATGCCTTCGACAGCTCCCAGGGCACCGGCAGAATTTCCAATTATAAGATATTTCATATCTATTCCTCCACCACCTTGAGCGCACCGTTGGGACAGTTGGCCACGCAAGCCGGCTCGTCGGTATCCCGGCACAGATCGCATTTCCTGATGAGACCCTTGCCGCCGTTCCTGGTAAGGCCGCCAACGGGACAGACCACCATACAGGTTCCGCAAACAGCGCACTTGTCTTCGTCATGGAGAACGGCGCCGTCCTTATCCTTATACAGAGCACCGGTCAGACAGGCCTGCACGCAAAGGGGATCGGAGCAATGCTGGCAGCGCTGCGTTACGGATACGTGCCCCAATTCCCGCAGGCGATTGCGCTCCTCCCCTGACAGCCCCTGACGCTTAAAGGCCCTGACAGGGTCTTTATAACGCGAATGGCTTGTAATGCAATACACGCTGCACAACTTACAGCCTATACAATAGTTCTCGTTGCATACTACTCTCTTCATCTTACCACCATGCTAACAGCAGGAGATCCCCGGAAGGACTGGCCGGCAAAAGCCGCCCGCAAGTGTTTCGGGTATGTTTCCAGCCGGTTACTCCCTTATTTCATTCGTCTTATATAATATACCTTATAGTGTCGCAGCTTTCCCTGTGCGCTCTAACCAACGTTGGCCGGTGCCGATTGGACATTATGTACAAAGCATGATACCGGGGACTGTGCGGACTGTCAAAGATAAGGGATCGACTGTCGGGGCATCGGGGTCCGTTTGCAAGTTCAGGAGCCAGGAGCCAGGAGCCAGGAGTTTGAGCTAGTTACCGGGGGCTTTGAAGATAGAAGATAGAAGACGGAAGACGGAAGTTAGAAGACGGAAGACGGAAGACGCGAGTTGAAGGAGGGCTTGCATGGGAATCCTGAGACCAACAACTAACAACTAACAACCGCCAATGCGCTCTATGGGCGCATTGGCTCAATATATACTCGCTTCAAATTTCCATCCCAGCGCACGTCGGCTGCCAGTGCTTCGGATATGAAGCGCAGCGGTACCAGCACCCTGCCGTTCTTTAATACGGGTGGAGCATCAATGCGATGCGCCTTTCCGTTTATCGAAGCCTCCCGGCTCCCGGGGCGCAGAGTAACAGTCCTCTCCCCGGTGGTACATATAACCGTTCTTGTATCCGGATTCCAGATAACGGTGACGCCGAATGCCTGGAAGACTCCACGCAAGGGCACCATTACTCTTCCGGCCGTGATCGCAGGCGCAATGTCCGTTTCAACCTGCCGCCCGTTCACGTAAACGGATGGCGACGAACCGGTGACAATAACTACGTCGGTTGATTGATCCTGCGGCGTAACGGGCGGTACGGAAATCGGTGATACGGGCGGCAGAGCACTCGCCGGAGGTTCAACGGCCGTGGGCGTTTCCCGCACAAGAACGGCGTGAACTGAGGCCGTCTTGCCGCTCTCCACCCTGACTACCGCTCTCCATTCCATGTAACCGGCTGCCAGCAGCAGCACATCGTGCTCTCCTTCGGCGATATCACTGATGCTTCGGGGAGCAACTCCCATCGACTGGCCATCGATCATCACACTGGCTCCAGACGGATCGGAGAGAATCTCCAGCGAACCGGTCCGGGAACTGCGCTCCAGCTTCACTTCCAGTTGAAGTCGCTCGCCGGTCTTGATCTCAATAGTTCTGCCGTGGTCCTCATAGCCGTCGGTTCTGACCACCAGCCTGTACCGGCCCGCGCTGATGCGATCGAAAAGGGCTGCACCACCGTTGGTGACCGTACCCAGGTATTCGTCATCCAGATATACTTCCGCATTGGGGATATTGCAATCTACGGACAAGCTGCCGGTCTGCTCTCTGG
>JAQVUQ010000007.1 GCA_028699365.1 bacterium
CGGCTGCCCGGACTTGCTTTGCCGGACGGGTTCGGGCTCTCGCCCTCCCGCAAGGTCGTGAAGAATGGTTTCATGCTTTTATATCTTCTTCAATCCCCCATTCACAGGCTTAGCCTGTCGCGAAGCTTTTTAGCTTATTAGCCTTTCAGTAGTATTCACGCGGATTATTCAGATCTCAATGCTTCCGTATTCTACTAAACCGCTAAATCACTAAAAGGCTAAATTGCTTATGAATAAGCGCCGACAGGCATTATCATCTCCGGCTCTTCTTCCGGATTGAGATCGATCAGACTCCGCAACCTGTCATCATCAAAGGCGCCTACGCATACGGTGCCCAAACCGAGAGCCTCCGCCTGAAGATAAACGTTTTGCGTAATGCAACCGACCTCGATATAAATATACCGCACACCTCTTTCACGATAGCGGCGTATGGTTCTCTGGGGGACGGCGATGAGCAGGATGGACGCAGGAGCCTCGGCGATGAACATCTGGCCATAGGCAGCCTCGGACAGACCGGAACGCAGATCGCCTTGCCGTCGCGGCTCCAGACTGTGCTCTGCGCATATATACCGGTAAAGGCCTGCTTCCAATCCGTCTATGACACCGGCGACCAGATAGACTTCAGTTGCATAGGTAGCACCGGCTGATGGAAACGTTCTGTTGCTGCCCGTCACACCGCTGTAACCCACCCCGCCGGCTGCCCAGAGAACCTGACCGATCTCCGGCAGGGACAGCGGCTTGCAAAGGTAATTGCGCCGGGAATGGCGACAGTAAAGGACGCTTTCCACAGATCGCGTCCCTTCATATACAGGGGCAGGCAGCTTAAAGGAGGGAGCCATTTTCTCCTCCGTACGGTTTTACATATATCTACCCTGATGCATAACACAGTAAACACGCCAACATATCGCATAAAGATACCGGAAGGTTCAAATAAGTAAGATCGCTGTTCAACGTTCAGAAGTTCAAGGCTTCCAAGCCGGTTGCTTAAGATTTTCGCTTAATGACGTTGAACGTTGAACTAGGAACCGCGCTCGAAGAGCGCAGTTCCGGAGACTCGTTCCACCATAGAGCCGTCGATATGAACGGTAACGGCTTGTCCGATCGCCTCTACGTTAATAACGATAGAATGTCCGTGCTCCCGCTTATCTATAAGGATTCCGACAGCGCCTGCCAGCGGGCCGCGCACGACCATGACCCGGTCTCCCTGCTGCAGCAACGGATAGGGCTCGGCTTCTATATTGGATACGTCTACGATGGAGAGAGATTTTATCTGATCCGGAGGAATGACGGCTGGCTGACGCTCGTATCCCACTATTCCGGCCACGCCATCGGTCTTGACTATATCCAGCCAGCAGTCATTGGTCATGTCGCAATGAATGAAAAGATAGCCGGGAAACATGGGAACCCTGATGCGCTTGCGCCTGTCCTTTCGCTTGCTCCAGCAGTTCAATCGGGGCAGGAAAATGTCGAATCGCTTTCTTTCCAGACGATCGGCAACCCTTTCCTCATGTCTGGATCTGGTGTGCACGGCATACCAGTTATCTAGGTCCATACTCAGCCGTTCCCCCATATTATGTATTTGAAACTATTCTACCTGAAAGGCAGCCGTAATTCCAGAGGCAACCGCCTATACCTGGGCGGATTTGCGCAACTCGATTACCTCTGAGGGTGTCAGTTCTCTATACTCGCCGGGCTTAAGGCCATCCATCTTCAAGCCGTTTATGGCTGTGCGGCATAGTTCGATGACCGGGTGGCCAACGGCGGCCAGCATTCGTCTTACCTGTCTTTTGCGACCTTCATGTATCACGATCTCCAGTAGTGTCTCATCCGGGCCGGCCTGTATTATTCGCGCCCGGGCAGGCGACGTCATACCGTCATCAAGAGCCACGCCGTGTCTCAAGCACTGCAGATCCGTCGTATCGGGCGTGCCCTTTACCTTGGCCAGATACGTTTTATCCACCCCGTGACTGGGATGAGTTATCAGGTAAGTAAACTCGCCGTCGTTCGTCAGCAGGATGAGACCGGAGGTATCCTTATCCAATCTGCCCACCGGATAAACGTTCTCAAAGGGTACAAGATCCATCAACGTCTGTCTTCCCTGGGGATCGTGCCGCGTGGAGA
This sequence comes from bacterium, assembly GCA_028699365.1. GTDB lineage: Bacteria > UBP13 > UBA5359 > UBA5359 > UBA5359 > UBA5359. The sequence goes on from JAQVUQ010000007.1 coordinate 2,122, forward strand.
GATATCCGCACGGTTTGTTAAGAGCCAGATAGATGCAGTGCATCAAAGGAGCTACCGGCTGCCCGTCCAGACGTATATCATCAGTCTCCAGGTCCGCCTTGTCCCCTATCAGGCCCATACGACCGTTTACGGTAACGCGACCAGCTCGTATCAGATCCTCGCTTCCCCGGCGGGAGGTTATTCCTGACTTTGCGAGTATTTTTTGCAAACGTTCTTCCGGCATATATACGCACTCCGGTTCCAGTTATTAAGCCTAGCAGCAGCATAAACTTCAGCGTATCCCATATTTTGAAAAGCCACGATTTTTCTATATTGCCGGCAGCCAGCAATTGAGCACGGCCTGTCTCTTCCTGCCCGTTATAAAGTATTATATACCCGCACCTGTCGCCCTTCCGTATCGGCGCCCGGGCTTTAATCAGCTTTATCTCCTTACGCGGCGAGGCAGTCTGCCCCGCAGGAACAACGGTCAGCAGATCCCTGTCGGCAACCAGAGATAATTTATTCTCTTTGCCGCCACGCACCGATATCTGGGTAAAAACCCGGTCCTTTCGAGCTATATACTGCGGTCTGAAATATCTAAAACCGTAATCCAGCAGACGCGTGCTGTCCTTAAGAGCGTCGCTGCTCCCCAGAACCACACCCATGATGCGCCAGCCGTTTCTTGTGGCAGAGGAAACCAGGCATCTGCCGGATTGTCGCACAAATCCCGTCTTCACACCATCGGCACCGCGATAGCTCCAAAGAAGGTGATTGCGATTTACCAGTGTTCTGTCCCATTTCTTCCCAGGCCAGTCGATAACGGCTTTTCTGGTAGAGATAATTTCATTGAATCGCCTGAAACGCATAGCATGTCTGGCCATAAGGGATAAATCGTAAGCTGTGGTAAGGTGATCCGGATGATAGAGCCCGTTGGGATTTTCAAAATGCGTATCGACTGCTCCCAGTTGAGCCGCTCGTCTGTTCATCATATCGACGAAGCTCTCCACCGATCCACCCGTGTGCTCGGCCAGTGCTATAGCTGCATCATTAGCGGACTTTATCAGCAGCGCGTCTAACAGATCACGTATCGTCAGTTCCTCACCGGCCTGAAGCCAGATGGATGATTCCGTCGTCGCTTCCTGTGCATGCTGGCTGACAATGGTCTTTTCCGCCATATCCGCATTTTCAAGAACCAGGATGGCCGTCATTATCTTGGTCGTGCTGGCGGGAGGCCACCGTTTATGCGGATTCTTCTGCCAGAGAACCTCCCCGGTAACAACATCCAAAAGCAAAGCGCTTTGCGCATTCACCTGTAAAGTGCCGGCATCAGCTTCCGTCTTTGCGGAGCAAACGTTATGGCCGTAAGCAAGCAAGATAAAAAAAGCTGATATATGTATTATGGCTGTCTTTATGCTAAACGACCGGCAATACTTTGCGTAAGGATGATAACCGTACCAATATCCGAGGAAAGACATTCTTTACTCCTCACAACTTTGGGGTCAGGCATTGAATGTTGAATTCAACATTCAATGCCTGACCCCGACTCATAACTACATCCGGTAGACTTTTTCGGCCGGCACGGCCTCAATTCCACGTTTCCCAAGAAGCTCCACCGCCCGCTCTATCTCTTCCAGTCTGAGAACGACGATGGCATTCTCCTGTGCTTTGCCGACAAAAGCATAAACATACTCGACATTGATACCGGCATCGGACAACACCCGTATAACATATGCCAAACCGCCGGGACGGTCCGGGATCTCCAACGCCAGAACCGGCGTTTCGGTAACGGTGAAGCCGGTTTGCCGGAGCCGCTCGCAGGCAAGATCGGGATTATCGACGATCATGCGAAGCACGCCGTAATCCACCGTCTCCGCTACCGACAGGGCTCTGATGTTGATACCTGCTTCAGCCAAAGCCTCTGTCAATTCTGCCAGACGACCGGACTTATTCTCCAGAAAGACCGATATTTGGGTAACAACCATGACTAACCTCCACTATAGCTCTCGCCTGTCGATTATTCTCCTGGCTTTGCCTTCGCTGCGGGCTATGGTCTTGGGTTCGACCAGCTTCACACCGACGGATATGCCAAGGATACCTTCAAGTTCCTGCTGGACCTTCTTTTGAAGGGCTCCCAGTTTACGCATCTCATCGGAGAAGATCTCCGCCGATACCTCAACCCACACTTCAAGCGTATCCAGGCTCTTCTCCTGACGATCGACTACCAGCAGATAGTGCGGCTCAGTCTCCTCCATCTCCATGAGAACGCTCTCAATCTGCGACGGGAAGATGTTTACGCCGCGGATGATCAGCATATCGTCGGTACGGCCGCTGACTCGCTGCATTCGCGCAAACGTTCTCCCGCAGGAGCATTTCTCGTAGGTGAGACTGGTGATATCCCTGGTGCGATAGCGGATGACGGGAAAGGCCTCTTTGGTAATGGTTGTGAATACCAGTTCACCCTTCTCTCCGGGAGGTAACGGCGTCCCGGTAAGAGGATCTATTATCTCCGGAATGAAGAAGTCCTCGTTGACATGCAACCCGCATTTGGAGAGGCAATCGTAAGATACACCCGGGCCGATGACTTCGCTCAGGCCGTATATATCCAACGCATCTATCTGCAGCCGCTCTTCAATCGCCTTCCTCATGGTCTCGGTCCAGGGCTCGGCACCGAAGAAACCGACTCTCAAGGGAAGCTTTTCCAGATCCAGTCCCGCTTCGGCAGCCACCTCACCGATATAAAGAGCATAGGACGGAGTACAGCAGATAACGTTGCTGCCGAAATCCTGCAGCAGTTGCACCTGCCGCTTAGTCTGCCCGCCGGATATGGGGACTACGGTGGCGCCCAATCTCTCAGCACCGTAATGAAGGCCCAGGCCGCCGGTAAAGAGCCCGTAGCCGTAGGCGTTGTGAACTATGTCTCCGGCCGTAGTGCCCCCTGCCGCCAGGGTTCTGGCAATGGCCTCGGCCCAGGTATTGATATCTTCAGCAGTGTAGCCCACCACTATGGGACGGCCGGTGGTGCCTGAAGAAGCATGGATCCTGGCCACATCACGCATGGGCACGGCAAACATGCCGAACGGATACGTTTGACGCAGATCATCCTTCACCGTAAAAGGAAGATCGGCCAAGTCCTCAAGGCTTTTCATATCGCCGGGTCTTATGCCGCTTGCGTCAAATCGCTCTCTGTAAAGAGGCACGTTTTCATATACGCGCTTAACCGTCTGCTGCAATCGCTCCAGTTGCAGAGACTCGAGCGTGCTGCGATCCATACACTCAGCGGAGGCATTGTAAATCATAACATTACTCCCCGTTCAGTTTCTTACACAATTATAAAAGAAAAGGCAGGCATTGTGAAGAATGCCTGCCTTCTTTCCATACGATACTATGCAGTTCGAGCTACTTCCTCGATATTGAAGGCCACCATGCGGTCTCCTTCCTGTATATCGTTGCTTCCGTCAAGGCCGATACCGCATTCATAACCGGCGGACACTTCGCGCACGTCCTCTTTAAAGCGCCGCAGTGTACCGATACGTCCTTCGAAAATAACCTCTTCGGCCCGGACAAGCCTGACTCTGGCTCCCCTGACGATCTTACCGTCCAGGACGTACGACCCGGCCACGATTCCCTTGGGAGTTTTGAATATAGCCCTTACCTCGGCGGTTCCCAGTATCACTTCGCGCTGCTCCGGTTCCAGCATACCGTTGATGGCAGCACTTACGTTATCAAGCAGTTCATAAATGATCTTGTAAAGCCGCACATCTATGTCCTCAGCCTGGGCTGCTTTGGCAGCTTTGTTGTCGGGTTTTACGTTAAAGCCTAACACGATGGCGTTTGATGCCGTAGCCAGCATCACATCGGATTCGGATATATCGCCCACTCCCTCATGGATGACGTTGACGGCAACCTCATCGGTAGCCAGATTCACCAGCGACTGCCGAACAGCCTCAACGGAGCCCTGCACATCCGCTTTCAGAACTATGTTCAACGTATGAGTGGCGCCTTCCTGGACCTGCTTGAAGAGGTCTTCAAGAGACATACGCTCTCCCTGTGCCAGCTTCTTCTCGCGATCCCTTATCTGACGCCCGGCAGCTATCTGACGCGCAATACGTTCATCCTCGACGACTTTCAGCTCGTCCCCCGCCTGCGGCACCTCGGAAAGACCGAAGATCTCCACCGGCATCGACGGACCTGCCGCCTTGACGCGCTCACCTCTGTCGTTAACCATGGCACGAACTTTTCCGCTGACGGTTCCCACAATGATATTGTCGCCTGTCCGCAACGTGCCGTTGCTTATCAGAACCGTTGCCAGTGCACCCTTGCTCTTATCCATGCTGGCTTCCACGACGGTTCCCATAACCTGTCCCTTGGGCCAGGCCTTGAGTTCGGCCATTTCTGCCACCAGAAGTATCATCTCCAGCAGAGTATCTATTCCGGTCTTCTTAATAGCCGATACCTCAACACAGATCGTATCTCCACCCCAATCTTCAGGAAGAAGATTACGTTCGGCCAGTTGCTGCTTTACTCTGTCGATATTGGCATCCGCCTTATCGATCTTGTTGATGGCCACTATCAAAGGCACTCCGGCAGCCTTGGCGTGATCGATAGCCTCAATGGACTGTGGCATCAAGCCGTCATCCGCCGCTACCACCAGTATGGCGATATCGGTTACCTGTGCTCCTCTGGCTCTCATTGAAGTGAAAGCCTCATGACCCGGCGTATCCAGAAAGGTTATCCGCTTACCGGACAACGTAACCTGATAGGCACCGATGTGCTGAGTGATTCCACCGGATTCACTCTCGGTTACGTTTGTCTTCCTTATCACATCGAGCAGGGAAGTCTTGCCGTGATCGACGTGCCCCATAATGGTAACGACAGGCGGACGCTCCTCTATAGGACCTACCTGCACTCCGTCGCCGACAGCATCAAGTTCCGTATCGAGTTCATCTCTGGTCTGAACCGACGCTTTGGCTTCGCCTGCCTGAACACCGTCGGCGCCGGCACCTGATGCCGCTGCAGCCGCCAGCGTTTCCGCTTCAGCCAGCTTTGCCAGATAGGCCTCCCTGGCCTGAGGAATCAGTTCCTCACCACCGGCAACAAAGCCGAAGCCCGCAGCCAGATGCGCCGCCACCCGCTGATCGACCGCCTGGTTTTCATTGGCGGCCACACCAAGGGCCAAAAGCTTTTTCAATATCTCCACCGGATCCACTTCCATGGCGACAGCGAGATCCTTAATGGTTATCTTATCATCCACCCTGACGTAATTCGGCGGCAATTCGCCGCTTCCGTCCGAGTTTTTTCGATCCTCTTCAATGTATTCTCTGACAAGTTGAGCTTCCGATTCTTCGATGCTGCTGGAATGGTTAGCCGCCTGAACTCCCAGGTCATGCAATATGTCAATTAAATCCTTATTTGAAAGATTTAACTCCTTTGCCAATTCATATATACGCACCTTCATCGCACTCACCCCTTTCCTGATAATTTTTCGATCAACTCAGCCAATCCGGGAGCCGGCTCTCCACCAAGAGCCCGGTGCAGCCTTCTGCACTTCACTGCCCGGGCATAGCACTCCGACGACGGGCAAATGTAGGCGCCACGTCCGGGCTTCTTGCCGCTCTCATCCACCAGGACGCCGCCTTCCGGCGTCCTGACCACCCTGATCAGCTCCCGCTTGGGCTTGGATATTCCGCACCCCACGCACGTACGCGTCGGCTCTTTGCGAATCTTCATGATCTCTCTCCTCTGCCGGCTGTTCAGCTTATTAGCCTGTTAGTAGCATTACAGCAGATTATTCAGTCATACGACCTTCGTATTCTACTAAACAGCTAACCGGCTAAACCGCTATGTTGCTACAAGTAGAGATCTTCCTCATCCTCTTCAACCATTGCCTTCCGGCTCTTCTTCTTTGCCTTGGGCTTGCCAAGCATCTTCTCTTCTTCGGACTTGCCGGATTTCTTCTTCTTTCGCTTTCCTTTGCCGTCATCGTCCTCGTCATCCGTGACGTTCAGGCCAAGGTTGTCGGTATCCACCGCCAGATCATCAAACGTAATGATGCTGTTGATATCGGCCAGGGTTATCAGATTATCCTGTTCAACATCCTCGTTATCCAGAAGAGCCGCAGTCGACAGAGCCGCATCCAGTTCCTCGGGATTAAGCTCGCTTGCAGGAGCCGCAGCCGCAACGGTCTCAGGTGCAACCTCGGCTTCCTTATGCATCTCGGCGGTGATGCTGTCCATCAGCCGCTCCATCTCTTCCTTCTGACGCTGTGCCTCAACTGCTTCTATGGCCTTGTAATCCGTAACGCTCTTGATATCGATTTTCCAACCGGTAAGCTTTACGGCCAGGCGTACGTTCTGTCCGCTCTTGCCGATAGCCAGCGATAACTGATCGTCCGGCACCACCACAATGGCGCTCTCTTCATCAGCATTCAACTTAACGTTGGTTACCTTGGCCGGACTCAGAGAAGCCGAAATGAAGCGGGAAATATCGGGGTCCCACGGTATGATATCTATCTTCTCGCCCTTAAGCTCATCCACTACCATCTGTACACGTGAACCCTTGGCTCCGACGCACGATCCTACCGCATCCACGCTTACGTCTCTGGAGACGACAGCGATCTTTGAGCGGGAACCGGCCTCACGAGCTACCGATTTCACTTCCACAATGCCGTCGTGAATCTCAGGCACTTCTATCTCGAACAAGCGCTTCACCAGCCCCGGGTGGGTTCTGGAGACCTTTACCTGCGGCCCCTTGGGCGTCTTGGCCGATTCCATAACATAAACCTTTATACGTTCGTTATGGCGGTAGCGGTCCTGCGGTGCCTGCTCGCTTGGCGGGATTACCGCATCCGTCTTACCAAGATTGATAAGAATATGACGGTTCTCCATTCTCTGGACCACACCGGTAACAATCTCGCCTATGCGGCGGTTATACTCTTCATATATCACATCGCGCTCGGCTTCCCTCACCCGCTGCATTATAACCTGCTTGGCGGTTTGAGCTGCAATTCGCCCGAACTCGCGAGGCGTAACCTCATATTCCACTATCGAACCCACCTCGGCGGCAGGATCGGCTTCTCTGGCATCTGCCAGGCTCACCTCAGCATACGGATCCTCGACGACTTCAACTATGTTCTTTTCGGCTATAACTCTGATGTTGTCGCCGCTGTCAAGATCTATACGGATGACCTGTGCGCCACCGAAATTCTTGCGGTAGGCGGAAACAAGCGCGGCCTCGAGAGCATCTCGCAGCATCTCCATAGGCACGCCACGCTCCTCGGCAATCTGGCGGAGCGCATCCATCAGTTCCATATTCATAACTGTTTACTCCTCTCCTTATATCCCTAAAGCTCTAAAGCTAATTTAGCTTTACTTATATCTTCCAGTGGTACGGCATAGGTGACGTTCTCCACCTCTACCAGAACCTTTCCCTCATCCATTCCCTTAAGAGTTCCGCTGAATTTTTTGCGGTCCTCTACGGGAGCGAATGTGGTTATGCTTATCTTTCGTCCGGCAAAGCGCCGGAAATCCTTCTCTTTCTTCACGACCCTGTCCAGGCCCGGCGAGGAAACTTCCAGATGGTAAGCCTCTTCCACCAGGTCTCCTTCGTCGAGATAAGCACCGACGGTACGGCTGATGTGCTCGCAATCCTCCAGCGTTACACCGCCTTCCTTATCGACGAAAAGACGAAGATAGCTGTGTTTGCCCACGCGGGAAAACTCGATATCAACCAGTTCGTAACTCTCTCGCGCCAGTATCGGTTCGATAACGGCTTCCAGACGTTCAACTAGACTCATGTAGCCACGCCTCCTTTCGGATACCCATAACAACAATAAAGAGTGGGCGAACTCCCACTCTTTTCAGTCAACACATAAGCTTAAAGTATAATATCACAATTTAAGAGGCAATACAATACGCGCTCAGTCCCAACTGACCGCCTTGACGCCTTCTATACCTCGTATGACGGACTTCACGTCATCGAAGCTGAAATCGGGCGGTATACTGAGCAGCAGGCTCACTGTCAGAGAGCCGTCTTCCTCGCCCTGAGTGATATTCACGTTGCGGATATTGACTCCGATATCGCCCAGCTTGGTGCCGACTATACCTAGCTGTCCGGGACGGTCAGCCATGGTCAGCGTAAACAGGCGCCGTCGGTCCCGGGGCAGAAAGAGACTCTCGAACCGGGCCAGAAGTATCAATGCGGACAGGACGATAACCGTTGCGTAAAGAGCAACACGGAAGAATACCCCGCCTATGCCGACTGCCAGGCCGATGCCGGCCACGGCCCACAGGCTGGCTGCCGTGGTCAGGCCCTTAGTGGCGCTGCCGGAACGAAAGATGGTGCCTGCTCCCAGAAAACCTATGCCGGTTACCACCTGAGCCGCAATTCTGGCCGGGTCTACGTTACGCCCTTCCATCGCGAAATACTGTGAAATTATCATATAGAGAGCCGATCCCACACTGACAAGAACATGCGTTCTGAAGCCGGCCGGCTTGTCGTGCATCTCACGCTCCAAGCCTATCATCCCTCCCAGAACGGCCGCTACCAGCAGACGTATGATTACCGACAGATCAGACGGTGCTAACAAACGCATCTCCCCCCAACAAAGCCTTGACCTCCATGGCCGCATCCGCCAGAGCGGCTTTCTTCTCTTCACCGCTCCGACGACATTTTATCTCGACAGTTCTTCCTTCCAGAGATCTGGGACCGATTACGGCCCTGACAGGTAATCCGATAAGATCCGCATCCTTGAACTTGACGCCCGGTCGCTCGTCCCTGTCGTCCAGGATATAATCTATGCCGCTGCTTTCCAGAGTGGCGCAGAATTGCTGTACCAGAGCGGCCTGCTCCTCGTCACCTGGAGTTATCTGAACGATATAAACGTGATAAGGTGCCACGGCGGCCGGCCAGATAATGCCGTTGTCGTCATGATTCTGCTCGATGACGGCTGCCACCAGACGGCTTATTCCTATGCCGTAGCAGCCCATGATGATGACCTGCTCGGTTCCGTTCTCGTCAAGACAGGTGGCATGCATGGCCTCGGTATATCTGGTTCCCAGTTTAAAAATGTGACCTATTTCTATTCCTCGCTGCTCCGTCAAAGACCCGTCGCATTTCGGACACGGATCCCCCGGCCTGGCCAGCTTGACATCATCGATTACATCCGGCGAGAAATCTCTGCCGATATTGACGTTTATGAAATGGGCATCGGGTGCATTGGCTCCGGTAACGAAATTGCGCATTCCGGCCACATCGGTGTCGACCACTACGGTTGCCGCGTCCTCAAGGCCGACGGGACCGGAAAAACCTACCGGCGCGCCCGTCAGATTCTCTATCTCCTCAGGTTCAGCCATGGCCAGTTCACCGAGATTGAGCAGACTGGTCAGCTTCACCTCGTTGACCTCGCGATCCCCTCTGACCAGAACGGCGACCATTCTGCCTTCTCCGGCCCGATAGACAAGGGTCTTTACCATACGATCAGCCGGCAGTTCCAGAAACTCTGTCAGTTGGCTTATGGTCCTGACATCGGGGGTCAGGACGGTCTCCATCTCTCTCTCCGGCTCGGTCTCAGCCGTAGCAGGTCTGATCCTGGCGGCTTCGCGATTGGCGGCGTAGTCGCAGGTATCGCAGACTATGATGACGTCTTCACCCACATCGGAAGGTGCCATGAACTCCATTGAGTCAGTGCCGCCGATCATGCCGGGATCGGCCTCGACGGCTACGGTTTTAAGCCCGCAGCGTTTGAAGGCTGCGTCATAGGCTTCGTACATCCTGTTATAGCTCACATCCAGACCGGCCCAATCGCGGTCGAAGGAATACAAGTCCTTCATGATAAACTCCCGCGACCTTATAACCCCTGATCTGGGACGCAACTCGTCACGAAATTTTGTCTGTATCTGATAAAGCATCAGGGGAAGCTGCCTGTAGGAGCGAACCTCATGACGAACCAGGTCGGTGATGACTTCCTCATGCGTGGGCCCCAGACAGAAATCGCGATCGTTCCTGTCCTTGAAACGGATTATCTCTTTTCCGCCTTTGAACCACCGGCCGGATTCCTGCCACAGTTCAGCCGGCTGCAGAGCCGGCAAGAGCAATTCCTGCGCCCCCGCCGAGTTCATCTCCTGCCGTACGATATTAGAGATCTTCTCCATGGCTCTGTATCCCAGCGGCATAAAGGAGTATACGCCTGCCGCCAGCTTCCGTATCAATCCGGCCCTGAGCATGAGCCGGTGGCCGGGCGTTTCCGCCTCTGCCGGTATCTCTCTTAAAGTAGTCAGAAAGAGATTACTCATGCGCATATTTCGATCCTCCGGTAATTAGCTGTTTAGCTTTTTAGGCTTTTAGCTGTTTAGTAGTATTAGAGCAGATTATCCTGCTTTTACGTTCTTCTCGTTCTCCTAAACACCTAAATTGCTGAATCGCTAAACCGCTTCGTTTTTTTCGCTCAATATACTATCTATCTCAGCCATCAGAGCCGGCACTAAAAGTCGCTCCGGCAACACTTTGATCATCTTCCCTCTGCGGAAGAGCATGCCGCGCCCGCGCCCGCCGGCTATCCCCACATCGGCATCTTTCGCCTCACCGGGCCCGTTGACCACACATCCCATGACAGCCACCTTTATAGGGGCATCGACCTGGCTGAGGCGATTTTCCACCTCCTGAGCCATGCCGATGACATCCACCTCACAACGCCCGCAAGTGGGGCAGGAGATTATCACCGGACCGTGTTGGCGCACTCCCAGAGATTTTAATATCTCCCAGGCCGCTTTTACCTCGTCGACCGGATCAGCCGTCAGCGAAACACGCAGAGTATCGCCCAGCCCCTTATAGAGCAGAATACCGATACCGACCGACGATCTCACCGTCCCGGCCCAGGCACGTCCTGCCTCCGTTATGCCGATATGAAAAGGATAATCGGTCTTCTCAGCCATCTTCTCGTAAGCTTCCACGGTTGTCTCTATATCGAACGCTTTCAGCGAGATGACGATATTCTCAAAGTCGTTATCCTCCAGAAGGCGCACCTGTTCCCAGGCGCTCTCCACAATAGCTTCGGTTACGGCACCGCCGTACCGCTCCACCGCGTCCTGCGCCAGCGAGCCGGCATTGGCACCAACTCTGATGGGCACGCCTCTCGCCCCGGCTTCCCGAGCGATTTCGGCCACCTTACCGGCATCCCTGATGTTGCCGGGATTGAGGCGAAGCTTATCCACTCCCTGCCTCAGCGCCTCCAGCGCCAAACGATAATCAAAATGTATATCCGCTATCAGCGGCATACCGGCAGCCGCCTTTATTGCGCTCAGAGCCTGGGCGGCCTCCATATCCGGAACGGCCACTCTGACTGCCTCACACCCTATATCCCTGAGCCGGGCAATCTGTTCCACTGTTGCCGCTATATTCCTGGTATCGGTGCTGGCCATCGATTGAACCAGCACGGGTTCATTCCCACCTATATGACGCGCACCCAGGGCTATCCGCCTGGCGTGCCTGCGGTCAATCATCAGAATATCTCCCGCACGGTTATGAAGGCTATCAAAGCCAGCAGGAGCACTAACCCGACCAAATGGACAAGCCCTTCTTTTTTGGGATCTATCTTTCTACCGCCACGGAGTCCCTCCAGCGTCAGAAAAGCCAATCGTCCTCCGTCAAGCGCCGGCAAAGGCAGAAGGTTGAAGACGCCGACATTGGCGCTAAGAGCCGCCAGCCAGAAGAGCACTTGCATTATCCCGCCGGTTTTGGCGGCATCCCCTACCACCCTGGCAATGCCTACGGGACCGGAAACGGCATCCAGCGGAACTCTGAAGGTCACCAGCCAGTAAAGCGATTTGATAACGTCTCTTGTCAGTTCATACGTTTGCGTTATACCTACGGAGAGAGATTCCCTAAATCCCATCGGCTGCATAAGGATCTTAAAGACTATCCCCACACGCCCGATATCCTTCTTGACTATCTTTTTCCCTTCCTGAACGGACTGGCTATAGGCAGCAGGCTTAAGTGCTACCCGTCTTTCGCTTCCGCTTCGCTCGACCAGCATGACAACCGTCTTTCCCGGCCGGACGGAGATATACTCGGTTATCTCAGTCGTAGTATCGAAACGCTTGTCGTCAACACCCAGGATTTTATCGCCCGGTCTGATCTGTGCCTGCGCTGCAGGGGAGCCGGAGATCACCCTGTCGACCACCGGAATAACGCCGACGGCACGCCCGCTTACCATACCCAGCAAAACAAACACCAGAGCGGCCAGCAGCAGATTCATGACTGAACCGGCCACAATAACCATCATGCGTCTGGATAACGGCTTTGAATTGAAGCCGTTATCCCTGTCGTCATCCTCTCCATCCATTCCGGCTATCTTCACATAGCCGCCTATGGGAAAGAGGTTCACCTGGTATCTGGTTTCACCTACAGTCCGGTTGAAAAGCATCGGCCCCATTCCCAGGGCGAATTCATCCACCACCATGCCCGAACGTTTGGCGGTAATAAAATGCCCGAACTCATGCACCAGAGTAAGGACACCTATGACGATAACAAAAGAGATAAGCGTAACCATGATCATTCCCCTATGCGCGCTCTTCGAGCGCAGTTGTTAGTTGTTGGTTATTGGTTTAAAGCTCCCATGCAAGCCTTTCCAGACCTGAAAATAGCGCCTAAGTCTACGATTCAAGGTTTTCAGGTCATATTATAAACCCAACAGGCATGCTTTACAAATATCACCGCCGGCATCCGGCAGCACACAGCGCCTCTTCTCTGGCCCACGTATCGGCATTCAGCAATTCCTCCAAAGAGGGTGTGCGTAAAACGGTATGGGCGGCTAAGACCGTTTCGGTCACCTCGGCAATGGCCGTAAAGGCGATCCTGCCCTTAAGAAAGAGATCGACAGCCACTTCATTGGCTGCATTCATAACGCCTGGAGCGGTTCCGCCTGCCTTCGCGGATGCCCTTGCCAGACGCAAAGCGGGAAACCGCTTCTCATCCGGCTGTTCAAAGGTCAGCATGCCGATACCGGCCAGATCAAAGCGTTGATCGCAACAGTTCAGCCGATCAGGATATCCCAAAGCATAGCTTATCGGTATACGCATATCGGCCGGTCCCAGTTGCGCCAGCATGGAGCCGTCCACAAAGCCGGCCAGCGAATGGACAACGCTCTGCGGATGGACTACCACCTCTATCGTATCCAGCGGCATATCAAAAAGCCACATGGCCTCGATTATCTCCAACCCTTTATTCATCATGGTGGCCGAATCTACCGTTATTTTTGGCCCCATGCTCCATGTAGGATGGCGAAGCGCCTGCTCCGGTGTAATCCCCGCCATCTCTTCAAGCGTCAACCGGGAGAAGGGCCCGCCTGACGCCGTCAAAACTATCCTCTCCAGATCGCGTTTTCGCTCTCCCCGGGCCGCCTGAAAGACGGCGCTGTGTTCGCTGTCAACCGGAAGCAGCTTCACCCCGTGCCGGGCGACCTCCGGCATAACTACACTGCCGCCCAGAACCAGGGTTTCCTTGTTTGCTAAAGCAATATCCTTGCCTGAACGTATAGCCGCCAGTGTCGGCATCAGACCGACGGCCCCGCTGACAGCCACCACCACCATATCGACATCGGGATGGACAGCCGTCTCTATCAGCCCATCATGGCCGTGACTCACTTCACTGCCGTCAAGACGAGCCTCCAGGGCACGGGCCGCTGCAGGATCATACATGCAGACGTAGTCCGGCTGGAACTCCCTTACCTGTGCCAGCGCCTTATCGACATTCCCGCCGGCAGCCATGCTTACAAGACGAAACTTATCAGCGTGAGCGGCAATAACTTCCAGCGTCAAGCTGCCTATGACACCTGTGGATCCCAGCACGGCTATTCCTTTTCTTCGTTCAGGAATCATTTTACCTCTCCAAAGCGCCTCTCACGACGCTGATAATCTCTTACAGCCTCGATCAGATGACCTCTCGTGAAATCCGGCCACAGGACATCGGCAACAACTATCTCCGTATAGGCTATCTGCCAGAGGAGAAAATTGCTTACTCTGAGATCGCCTCCCGTCCGTATAAGCAGATCCGGGTCCGGCTGCCCTGCCGTATCCAATCTGTCGCTTATTGCAGCTTCAGTTACATCCTCTGCTTTCAGACGTCCGGCAAGGACGTCACCGACCAGAATACCCGCAGCCCGACGGATCTCGTCTCTGCCGGAATAACTGACGGCCAGGTTCAATACCAGGCTGTCGTTACCGGCCGTAGCCTCCATGGAATCTCTGAAAACCCCGGCCAGCGATGCAGGCAGCTTATCCATGTCTCCCAGAACTCTCACTCTCACGCCCTCGGCCTTCATTGCGGCCAATTCGGCCTTCATATAGCGCTCGAACAGATCCATGAGAGTTCCCACTTCCTCAGTGGGACGTTTCCAGTTTTCGGTTGAAAAAGAATAGAGAGTAAGATACGGTATCCCGATATCCTTGCAGGCTCTTATTATATCCCGCACGGTCTCGGCTCCGGCGCTGTGCCCGGCAGATCTCGGCAAGCCGCGCTTACTAGCCCATCTGCCGTTGCCGTCCATAATAATGGCCACATGTACCGGTAACCGGCTGCGATCAAGCGCTTCGATGCCGCCCTCGGATGCCGAATCATATTCGTTTTTGCGCCTCAGCAGCGATAACAATTTTCCTGCGATACTCAATTCACCATCTCCGTTATAACAGTGAAGAATAAGATAAATCCCCTCCGAGGAGGGGATTTATCTTATTCTTCACTAATCGCTTCAATCGGACATTCATTGACGCAAGTTCCGCATTCGGTGCACTCTTCCTGGTCAATGAAATAGTTCCCGTTCTCCTCTTTGATGGCGCCCACCGGGCACGCATCCAGGCAAGTGCCGCACTGGGCACACTCCTCAGAGATCTTGTAGGCCATCTTCAGCCACCTCCTTCCCCGTATGAACCTCATGAGACAGGATCAGGAAAAGCCTGTTCTCGCCGTCTTCACGTTGGTCGATCACTCTCAGCCGTCCCATCTCCCGTGGTAAGAACCCGACAGGACAGGTTATTTCAGCTCCCGTCAGGAAAATGCCTTTTTCACGGATTATCTCCAGAGCTCTGTCATATGTATAAGCGGTCAGATCGAGCATAGCCGTAAAATGCGTTTAAACCTCCATTATCTCTTTCTCTTTATGCTTCTCTATGGCGTTTAAATCATCGATAGCTTTATCGGTAATTTTCTGGGCCTGTTCCTGGGCACGGTGCAGTTCATCTTCGGATATATCGCCGTTCTTCTGCATCTGCTTGAGATGATCGTTGACATCACGCCTGACATTGCGGATTGCCACCCGGCCCTCTTCTATCTTGCGTCCGACCGTCTTGACCAGTTCGCGCCGGCGCTCCTCCGTCAACTGAGGGATAACTATCCTTATTACCTGCCCGTCATTGGATGTCGGAAGGTTAAGATCCGACTTGCCGATGGCACGTTCTATTACGGAGATCATGCTCTTATCCCAGGGCTGTATCGACAACAGCCTGGGCTCCGGCACGGAAATATTGGCCACCTGACTCAAGGGCGTTTCACTGCCGTAATAATCGACGTGTATCCTGTCCAGAAGCGCCGGGTTTGCCCGTCCGGTACGGATACTTGCCATCTCCCTCTTAGTGGCCTCGATACTCTTATGAGTCTTATCCTCCATCTCATGGAGTAAATCTTTAATCATCTTCAAGACTCCCTTCTTACCAGAGTACCTATCTTCTCACCGCATATGACCCGGGCAATATTACCCGGCGTGGTGATGTTGAAAACTATTATCGGAAGACCGTTATCCATGCTCAGCGAGATAGCCGTCGAATCCATTACTTTAAGGCCTTTTCTCAGAACCTCTATGTAAGGCAGCTCGGTATACATGACTGCAGCCTTGTTCTTTTTAGGATCCGAATCATAGACACCGTCTACGTTAGTAGCCTTGAGAATTGCCTCGGCATCTATCTCCGCCGCCCTGAGAACGGCTGCCGTATCCGTAGTGAAATAGGGATTTCCGGTTCCGGCAGCGAAAATCACCACTCGCCCCTTCTCCAGATGCCGGACAGCTCGTCGACGAATAAAAGGCTCTGCCACCTCGTGCATGGCTATGGCCGACTGAACCCTGGTATAAACGTTATAGCTCTCAAGCATATCCTGAAGCGCCAGGGCATTGATGACCGTGGCCAGCATACCCATATAATCCCCGGTAGTTCTATCGAGGCCCTGCATGCAGCCGGAAACTCCTCTGAAGATATTGCCGCCACCGACGACGACAGCTATCTCCACCCCCATCTCTCTGATGTCCTGGATCTCCCGGGCCACGGTGTGCAGTATTTCGGGGTCTATTCCTCCACCTTGCTTATTGCCCATCAGAGCCTCTCCGCTCAGTTTAAGCAACACACGTTTATACACGGGCTTTGGCATGTTATCTCCTTCACTTCGCAGATGCGCTCTTTGCGCACATCTGCCGGTTCAAGGTTCACGGTTCAAAGTTCACTGTTATCGAGACGGCTCCAAAGCTTACTCCTGCACTCCCTGACCAAGGACATAACGCGTAAAGCGACGAACGACCATGTTCTCGCCTATCTTAGCCATGGTCTCCTTAAGCACATCGCCGACCGTTTTGGAATCATCCTTTATGAAGGTCTGATCCAGAAGACAGACACGGCTGTAGAATTTATCGAGACGACCTTCTATTATCTTGTCGACAATGTTCGCAGGCTTACCTTCCTGAAGCGCCTGCTCCCTGAGCACACTCTTCTCGCGCTCCAGAACATTCTCCGGAACATCTTCCCTGCCGATATAATCGGGGTCCGTCGCGGCTATCTGCATAGCCACATCCCGGGCAAAGGCTCCGAACTCGTCGGTCTTAGCCACAAAATCGGTCTCGCAATTCACTTCCACCAGCACACCCAGCTTGCCGCCGCCGTGAATGTAGGCCTCT
>JAQVUQ010000248.1 GCA_028699365.1 bacterium
ATAGCCGCTTCAAGCGCGCCGCCCGGACCAAGGGCAACCTCCCATTCCTGAGGATCAACCAGGTTGTGCAACTGCAGTAGATCCAACGTCTCCAGACCCAAACGTTCCAGCGAGCGATGGATCTCCTCCCGCGCCTTAACGGCGGTGCGCTCAGTTGTCTTTGTAGACAGAAAGAAGGATTTGCCCTGACGTTTTATCCAGTCACCGATACGCACTTCCGCCTGGCCGTAGCTGGCAGCGGTATCCACATGGTTTACTCCATAAGAAAAGGCCAGCTCCAGAGCGGCATCCGCCTCCGCTTGAGAGACTTGAGCCAGGGCTACGCCTCCCAGAATAATGCGTGAACTTGTATGCCCAGTGCGACCAAATTTGTATGTGCTTATCATGCTCTACCTCTTACGCTTAATCAGGAACGATTATTTGTGTTTACAACTGATTCTATGGCGCTAGCAACTGTTTGTCAAAGAAAA
Source organism: bacterium (assembly GCA_028699365.1). Classification (GTDB taxonomy): domain Bacteria; phylum UBP13; class UBA5359; order UBA5359; family UBA5359; genus UBA5359. The sequence continues at coordinate 471 of JAQVUQ010000248.1, forward strand.
TCTTATATTCCGGGTAGGCCTGCCTATATATGTCTTCCATTAGAATAGCTCCTCTCACTCACAAACTCAGGTAGCATACCTATTATTCAATAACTTCCCAATGCCCCTCTTTACGCCCACCTGTGCGTTTAAGCATGTTGTCAGCCCGCAGCTTTTGAATATTGCGCTCTATCGACCGCTCTGCAACCCCGATACGTGCAGCCAGTTCGGCAATAGTAACCGAATTATTTTGGCTAATCGCCTCCAGAATCATTTCTGCGGTTTTTCCGACACTTTTCCGACACTTTTCCGACGCATCTTTTTCCGAACTCTCAGTAATGAGGATTGTTTTTGCCATCCTATTCAATTCTTTACGATGAACAGTCACAGTAAACAGGCAACCGTCACGGTCATCAACAAAGTCTATCCTGGGCCATTTCTCCAGCGCCCGCTTAATCCCGGAACCGAGTCCGTGATACGGCAAAAGCCCCTTGGCAACATAGGAAACCAAAATGGGATTGCGAATGTTGGAATTACCAGTTCTGATCTTCTCTACTGTAAGATTATTAGGTAAGTGGCCTGGGAATTAGTTGACACGTGTTCCTGATTTACGCCGCAATTTAAACCATGATAAAATTGACATGTTATGAAAATCGACAAAAACTTTACGTGGCAATTCAAAAATTATTTTCGCTCTAATGCCTACGGCTGGCGCGGTAGTGCGCCGGCTGCAAAACGCCTGCGTGAAGCCGTCTCCGAAATCAGGAAGACAGCCAAAAAGGACCCCATCCTTGGCGGCGAGGGCGTAATCACGTTGGCGGAACGGATCTGGCCCGCTTTCCAGAGAATAGACACCTCCTCAGGTATGCTGGGAAGTGCCGTAAACAAGGCTATCGATACCCTCCTGCCGGTTCTGATAGATGCCCCCACCGATCTCAAGACCAGACGCAAATGGCTGGACCGCCTCAGCCAGGCAGTTCAAAATGACGGAGTGGATTATCTCTGGCAGATTCAAGCAGAATGGGGCCGTATCTGCCGTCACCCGGAACTGGTAAACGAGTGGGCGGAAATGTCACTGTCGATAGTACACCTTTCCTGCCTCCTGGAAGCCGGCAGATATGACGAGATAGATGAACTGCTCAGCCTCCGCTCATATACCTTCTGGCCGGATAACAGATATAAGGCCGAGGCTCTTGTCCGGCAGGGTAAGATCGATGAGGCTATTGCCTACGCCCAGTCCCTGCTCGAAGGGTCCAACTATGAGCTGACCATTATGCGCTTCTGCGAAGACACCTTGCTTAAAGCCGGACGGTCGGAAGAGGCGTATCAGAATTACAGTCTCATTCTACCCGCAGACACTACCCATCTGAACAGATTCCGTTCCCTGCTGAAGAAATATCCGGATAAGGATCCAAGGAGCGTCTTGCTGGACCTTATCGATCTGTCTGGTGACAAAGGTGCCTGGTTTGCCTCCGCACGTCAATACGGCTTTCCGGATATCGCTATGGAGTGCGCCATGCAGGGAACTACACAACCGCAGACTCTTGTCAGAGCCGCCCGCGACCTGGCCGACTCCCAAGCCTGGTTTGCCCGCGATATCGCCCTGCGAGCCCTTGATCTCATGCTGCAGGGATACGGCTATGAATTGACCGTGGGAGATGTTGTCTCCGGCTTCTATGCGTTTAAGAATGCGTCCGAAGCTGCCGGAGGCTGGCCGGATTCACTTGAACAACTTAATACGCTCCTGCACAGAAGTGAACCGCAGAATTATGTTGTTATACAGGAATGCCTGGAAAAGCTTGTCAGGAATTACTCTATCTTAAAGCCATGAGGGAGAGATAGCCGGATGAGAAAGCATACGCTGGTCGGCCTTATCGGTTCTATAATTCTTCTCTGCTGCTTAAGTATCGGTTATGCATACGCCGATTGCATTGCCTGCTTTGAGTTGAAGGGCGTAAAGGTCGAGTTAAAAAACGGCAAGATCGCTTCCGGTTATGTTGCCTGGAACAGCGCATGGTTTGAGGCCGAAGGCTATAAGCCCAAATCCCCCTATGCCCTGGTGGATAGTAAAGAGGCAAACCGGAGAAAGCAGCCTTTGGTCTTATATAAAAAGCTCTACAGCATCGAAAAGCCGTTCAGAAAGCTACACGGCGAATGTAAACCCGGAACGGTCCTGGTGACCTCCGAGGCAGATACGGTCAAACTTCCGCTGGCCGAAATCAGGCATATTAAAGCCAAGCCTATGAAATACGATGGATATACCGGGGCAGGCAATATTCCCCGGTATTCGAAAAAGGCATTGGAGATGCTGATTAATGCGGAACCGGTGGCGGTGATAGTAGAAGACACAGGTGTTTCTGACGATTATTACATAAGCTATAATCAGGCGATCAGTGAAAAAGAGTTGAAAAAAAGAAGAGAAGATGTCAATAACGGCCTCCTGGGAGAAAAATGGACGGAAACAGTAAAGAAGCTGGAGAAGGATAGAATTGTAACCTTATCGATTGGTTATGATTAAAATTAACGATCAGCCTGTATTGTCCTCCTGTGTATAATCATGGATCACTGCTTCTTGCTAGCGGCTCCCATCCGCCAGAGGCTATCCAGATCATATGATACTCATCCCCACGGGAAAGCGCCTGTAAAAGTGGTAATAAGAATGGCCTGAGATCGGTAATGATTTGCTTCAAAGGTAAAGGATTCCCAACTACACGTAAGCGTCGGAGAAAGGCCTGCCATTGTATTTGCTTGACCTCATCCTGCCAGAAATCCTGAGAAAGCGCTATTGGAGGTTTTGCAGGAATAATGGTATGGCGGCGTTGAAAAGTTGATCCTATCGCCCGGCAGAGAACCTGACCATCAAAAGAGAACATGCGAGACAACTGCCATAAGTCATAAAAATCCTTCATACGGCTATTCCTTATACCAAGGGCGATCATTGCCTCCAGCTTCTCCGCAACAACTGTTTCTTTGGGATAGATATGCAAACGTGCTGATGGAAAGCCGAGCATTGACGGCATCTCAATATATGTTGGCAGAGGCGTTACCACATCCCCTACGCCAATATCAATTTGCAACACATCCTGAGCACCACTCAACTGAAAACGCAAGGTAATACGCACTCCATCATAGACGGCATCTTCATTTATGATCTCCCCCTTAACCGTCTCCGCCAGAAAGGTTATGCCGTCATCTACACTAAGAGGATATAAGCAAAGTTCGTGAAATATCGTTTCCAGAAGGGCTACACTATTCTCGCCTTGCCGCAAGAGGTCAAGGTCACGCGTCGCCCTATGCGGGTTATCCATCCACAATGAGAAGACCTGAGCACCTTTCAGAATAAACTGCTCAACATAAGGCGATTCTCCCAGCCGCACCAGAAGGCGCTCGATTGCATAGTTGGTAAGCACCAGCCCGAAATCTTCATTACGTTCACGAGCATAGTTTAATAACCGTTGGCGAACAGAAGCGGCGACGTTACGTACAGGCTTTGAAGTCATCCGATTGCCTCCAGATATGGGCGCATGATGTTGGCGACCCGGCAAATCTTTGCACAGCGCCAAAGCTCATCTATGTCTATCCTGCGGCTGCGAAGCGATTCACGCAGAGCTTCAAGTGCGACATCCATTCCGATTTTGTTCCTATACTTGAAACAATCAACAACCGTTTTTTCAAGAGAATAGATACTCACCGGCAGCCCCTCTATTTGATTAATCTCGATACCTTCTGTGAAAGAATCGCCTGAAGATCGAACAAATCTTAGAGGGATATCCGGGACATGAGGTTGTCGAACTTTAGAACCGATGGCCATCCACACCTCAAACGGCGCCTGTGTAGTTATGCGGTGATAGCGAAGTGCCGACAGCAGACATATGGTACCGCGCGGCACACGCTGGCTCGCTTCCACCATACTATGGAATTCGGTCATGTCGCTATCCGGAAGACGATACAAGCCCCGCCCTGTACGCTCAAGCACACCACAAAGCGCGAGCTGTCGTACATACTCCCGGGAAACACCCAGCGCGGTCAGATCACGAGTCCGTATTATACCACGATTCCGAAGCGCCAGAAGAATCAGTGTCTGTTTATTGCCGGCAAGATTATTAGTTGACATAACGTAAATAATTATAGTTAATTATCGACGTTTTGTCAAGAAACAGAATGACCGGACAGGAATTCCGCAAAGTTACCGAAAATGGCTGTAAGGGAGATGCTTTCCATGTTGAGCGACGCGCTCCAATCGGCATGAACGACGAATTAAAATCGTGGGTTTTTTGCCGTCCGGCGACACCCTCCGAGCTGGGCGACATCGATAAATCATTACCTGTGACGCAATATTACGACCA
>JAQVUQ010000249.1 GCA_028699365.1 bacterium
GCCTCCAGTTCCTTGATCTTCGCATATCCCTTACTGATCAAGCCGTAAACATCAGGTTCCAACTTACCCCTTGGGTGCATATGATCTCCAACGGAGCAGGTGCCGCCGTTAGCAATTGAATTATACAGATCGAACATGATCGAACTCTCTGTCCGCAGGCCGCCTAAATCACCCCAGCTTTTGTGAAATCTTCCCGTCATGGTGAAGTAAGGCTTGTCCAAAGTACGAACGTACCTGATCACCCAGGGCATATAATCATATCCCCAGTAACTATCTGTAGGCAGCACCTCAATCTCCACATGCGTAGGCTGACAACGATAAGACAGGCCATTAAAATACTTCTTGATATCCTTCCCTGTCCTTTCGACAAGCTCTTCCACATCACGTCGGAAATTGTCCGTTATTATATGACAGTATTCGCCGACTTGCTGCTCATCAAAGGGATCAAGCCCCAGCTTCTCCATACCGTCCAAACACTCTACCCCGTAGCAGGGAGAGAGGTCAAAACAATCGAGAAAGATACCATCTACGGGATATCGTTGTATCACCTCTTCTATCATGGCTAAAAGATGTCCGCCATAACCGGTATTCAGGCACATATCCCTAAATCCGTATCCCATAACATCGTACCGATATACCTGGCCCTCTTTATTAACCTTAACCCAATCTCTATGCTGCAGAGCATGTTCATGGTCTATGCCGGCGTTGAAATAGGCGGCTACCTCTATGCCTTCCGCATGGCATGCCTCTACCATCTGCCCCAGAAGATCGATTCTTAGCCCCGGATGCACGATACCTATCTCCGTGGGGTAATAGGCAAAGCCCAAGTTACAACGCGCGAAGACCGTGATATAGTCAACACCGGTATCCTTTAAGGTGCGGGCGAACTCTTTGCTGTTGAAATCCCGACCGACGTCATAGACACCGGGCATAGTGTGAAAATCAAGGTGGATAGCCCGCCTGGGAAATTTCCGCCAATTTACTTTTTCCGTTTCCATACTCAAGACACTCCCTTAATTCTTGCAGCGCATCTACTAATATACTACAGCTATACTACAGCCGTTGCAAAAGCCCTAATTTGTCAGCATCAGGAAATCGCGCGGCGGCAAGTTAACCTTGCAGATTCCTCCTTTTACCAGGAACTTTCGCCCACTCATGCCATCCGCTAATTCCTTCGGCATCTTCAAGCCCTTAAGCTGCTTCAAGTCTATATTGACTGTAGCCTCCGTCTGTTCAAAAGCGGTATTAGCCACAACGGCAAGGAATTTGCCCGGTTTTGCATAGGCGGTTATCTTTATTGCCTCCCTGTCAGCGGTAGACGGTGATTTTTCCCAGTACGGGTAGAATATAACATCGTCATCTCCCAGACCGAAGGCTTTCTGGACAACCCATGTTTTATACATCTCATCTCTTGCATCCCCGATCGGACCACCGGTCCTGATCCATACCTGCACATCATGCAGGAGCATAAGTAACATAAAATCACGCACCGCCGTCTTGGTCCAGGCGGTATCCTTATTCAGCACAGCGGCATCTGCTGCCAGCCGATAGAATTCATTGATGAAGACCATCGGAACGCCCCAGTGGTGAGGACTGTATTCAATCCTAAACTTCTCCAGAGAAGAAAAATACCTGCCGAACGGATAAGGATCATCCTTTTTCCAATCTTGCGGTCGTTCCCAGAGGAGATGTTCACCGGTCAGCCAGGCATCAAAAAAGGGAGCCTGTACCATGGGAGTACCGGACATGTGCAGCATTCCCAGTCCCGTAAGATTTTGATTGCGCACAACCCCGCGTTCCTTGGCCAGCACTGCATACATACGTTGACAAAAGTCCCGATAGCCACCCAGCATCACCCTTGCATAGCGCCGGTTATCAAAACCCACCAGGCCGCATTCGCCGGTTATAGGATTGAAATCAAGGCTTAAGGATCCATCGCTGTAAATAGCATCCATGCCCAGGCGGGCATGTTCGCGGATTACCCAAAGCATGTAATCGTCATAGCTGGTTCCCTGAGTAAAGAACGCCGCTCTTGTCGCGTAATCCTTAGCCGACAGCCCGGGATATCTGGACAACGGATAGCTGCTGATATTTACCCCGGTCCAGTTATGCCACTCAGGCAGACAGAAATCAGCCCAGGGATTCTTTAATACTACGTTCTCGGGGTTTGCCTTTTCATACGTCTCATACCCAACCAAATGAGGTGCAATGTAGTGGACAACGGCACTTCCGCGAGCATGCTCAGCGCTGACAACCTCCCTATAAGGAACGGGCTGCCGCACAGTCGGATCCAAGGTGCCGTAGACACCTGTATACGTGGGCCAGAAGATGCACGTGTTGCCGCCGTTCTGGTGTTGATCTTCATCGTCCAGGCTGCCCGGATAACTTGAATTCGGATTCATGACCTGAACGGTGTACCATTGCCTGTTACGCCATCCTGACGGCAACGGCTTTACCGGAGTAGCCATAAAATTAAGGTAGTATTTAAACGTCTGTTCACAGGGGAATTCCGCTGAAATCATCGTTATCTTAAGCCATATGACATCCTTCCGCCGTTCCAGCCGTGATATTACAACCGGCTTTCCCTTGTCATCGTTCGGCCAGAAATTCATAGGCGTCTCAAACGCACACAGCAAGCCGGCACGATCATTCCCGATCCAGAAAGACAGGTATTTATCAACAGCATTCTCAAAAACAATGCCCTGTTTATCAGGAATTACACCTATACCGGCACCGTTTTTCATAGCTCCTAAGCGCGTTGTCGGGTCTGAAACGCCCCCCAGCGGATCAACGCCCACACCCGGCAACGGCCTGGAGAAGAAATAGTGCCGGGCAAATTCAGCCGAGAAAGGTATTGACAGGGTAAGCTCCTTAAAACGTGTTCCCGTTGCCGGAGCAACTGTCAATTCGGATCGGATAAGTCCATCGTAAGTTACGTTGGAATTTCCGGAGAAAGTCGTTTTCCCTGAAGTCGCAGTGCCGCAGAAAGATGCCTTACCATCGGTTTTTGCGGTGCAACGTAAAGCCGTAGAGGGTGCCAGAACAATTCTTTCATCCGATGTGGTCAACCCTTCCAGTAGAATCTGACCGGCTAGAGCATTCAATCCGGCAGTCACTACCTTTTGTGGAAGAGCAAGCATTCCCATAGAGTATTCGCGACCCCAGACGGAGATTGTGTCGCCTTTCACCTTGACCGGCATCCACGGATTGGGAACGTAATCAGGAGAGAGCCCTTGCATACCCACGCGTTCCTTAAGCCAGATCGGAATTTCCGGCCAAACAAGAGCTCTCTCTCCGCTTGTCATTAGTATATTTCCGTTGCTGAGCTGATATTTTATCAGACACTTCCCGGTTATCTGCTTATCCAGATGTATCGTAGAAACGGCTGTCTCATTGGTAAACGGCAAAAGCTGTCCTTCAGCTACAATTTTGCCGTCACCGGCCAGCACCTGGTACGAACCGGTAACGGTATTGCGTTTAGGAAGGGCCATATCTTTCAGAACAAAGGCAACGCTGTTTTCTCGCAGCAAAGGAATAACCTCAACGAACGGGTCTTTTCCGCTCTTCAATTTGGACAGGCATATGTCATCGTAAATCGCCCAGGTTCCGGCAAACCAGCAGCCAAGGCTGATGGTGGCGTTCCTGGCATCCGTCGGAGCAATGAATCTGAAAACCTTACGGCCAAACTTACCTGTAGTTTCCGGTCCATTGTTATCCAGCACAATCGTCTTGGTTGCAGAATCCGTCCTGACAACTATCTTCCAGCAGTAGGTTTTCTTGTTTTCCGGTTTCATTCCGGCTTTGGTATGGAACGATATTTCGTATTCAAATCCGGCTTCTATAGGGGCTGTCTGGGATACGGCAGACCAGGCGTTCTTATCACCCGGCTCGCACCGTAGAGCTTTAGATCCGTCGGGTCCTTCCTGCACAATCACCGGCGTGGGGCCCTCCGCACGCCAGTTCGCCATATCCTGACCAAACCCATGGTTCCTGAGCAGATTGTCCGGCTGTGCCGGTACCGCTTGTGCAGGGGAGGCCGGCACAGCCGGTGATGGAGATGTAGATACACGGTTCATTTCCACAGCGTCATAGATGGCCCAGGTACCGGCATAATACGCCCCCAGACGGAGGCTGACGCTCCTTGCATCGTTCGGAATACTGATCTTGTAAGTTTTCACCGCATACTGACCGGCAGTATCCTTCCCGCTGGTGTCAAAAACGATCGGCGTTGTCTTGGAATCCGTTTTTGCTATAAACTTCCAGCAATATGATGTTTCCATCCCGGAGCTTCTTCCGGAGTTGACCCGAAAAGACACTTCATATACGGCACCTGGCTCGACAGGAACAGTCTGAAACGCAAACACCCATGAGGGCTTATCACCCGGCTCACACTTCATCGCCCTATTGCCGTCCGGCCCTTCCTTAACAATCGCCGGCACAATTCCTTCGTTATACCAGTAAGCCAAGCCCTGCTCAAAAGATCCGTTTTGCAGCATGTTCTGAGCGAGCCCGTTTCCCGCACACCCCAAGATATACACGGCAACGGCTAATAGTAGTAGATTGATTCTTCCCTGTCGAGTATGCACTTCACTTTCCTCCTGTTTTAATTCAGTTTCCTCTATCTAATCCGTGTCAGGGTAGCTCCGGAAGATAGTAGCTTACTATCTTCGAACCCTGCGCAAAGTAAAAGCGCCTATCCTTGATAACGCCGGCAGGTCCCACGTTCGTATAGGGGGACAACAAAACCT
>JAQVUQ010000250.1 GCA_028699365.1 bacterium
GAACGTAACGCTGATGACCTGGCCGTCCACAGAAGCGCGCTGGCAGATCAGCACCCCGATCGGGCGTCCTTCGAAGTATACCGGCTTTCAGGTCAGCGGAGATACGGTCGTCTTCAACATGAGCGGTGGCACGGTGGATAAACCTCTGGATTTCCAGCTTGTCCTTGCCGGTGAGAGCTTGTCCGTAGGAGATCGTTCTGTAAAGGGCATCTCCAGAAGGTATATCGTCGATGCTCATGCCCAGGCGCTGGAATATGTAAACATAGAGAGCTATGTGCGTCCCGGCTCCTCTCTATCGGGATGCACTTTACTGACGCCCAATTTCCTCGGCACGCCGTACGGCATGCTGATGAGCGTTTCCGGTTCCAAATGGCTGGACAGCGGCGCTGCTTTCAGCGGGCTGGGTACGCCCTCCTTCCGCGGCAGGAACTGGGCCGGGGAGCCGGTATGGTACGGCATAGGTGAGAACAGGAGCGGAGAATACTATCTGTCCTGGACCAGGATGGATACGGGGTATAGAACCGGCAGAAGCTCTCTGCCGGCCCAATTGTGGCTTCTGGATGACGGGGGCAACAGCGCAGACAGGGTAAGGCAGGCCGAAGACGCTCTGCGAACCCGCTGGGAAGGGCAAATGGGCCTGGCACGGCAATTCCTCGGGGATGCCTTCCAGATAGACATACAGGGCACACTTTATAACGGCTCAAACCCTTCCAAAGATCTCTATGCCATGGCCGACCGTTATCTTAAGCCTGCTCTGGCCAATGGACAGGCGAACCCCGATTTCATCGGCTCCTACGGTTACAAAATCGTTTTTATCGAGCCCTGGCTCTATTACAACAATAGAAGCTGTCACCCGGTGATGTATGAAGTTCCACCCTGGATAGGCGGTGAAGCCGGCCTGCGGTATTTTGCCGCCACAGCTCACGCTGCCGGCATAAAGGTGGTTGCCTGGATGGCCCCGGCCGGCATATACGGGTATTCTTCGCTCAGGAACTGGCAGGACTGGATGGTCGAGAAGTCGGACGGCTCCACCGAGAGATCTCTATGGTTCGGGCGCGATGCCTATTCACTGTCCAGAGGTTATCCCTTTGGCGGGACTGTAGGCAGAAGCACCGTGACCTGGGGGCAGACGCCTCTGGCACCGCCGTCATCCGTGTCCGCCTCCGCTCTTCAGGCTTCCCCGGGATTTGCCGCCGGCAGCACACTTTCTTACAAGGTGACCACCAGCGGCAATCGAGGCGATTCCACACCTGTGACGGTGTCTCTGAAAATGCCTGCCGTCGGAGGGCCATATGCCGCCAGGATCATCTGGGGCCAGGTGAGTGGTGCCGCCGGCTACAGGATATATCGTCAGGATCCGGCTTCTCAGCGATACTACCTGCTCTCGGAGATAGTAGGCGGAGGCGTTACATCATTTACGGACAACAATTCCGGCAAGCTGACGCCGGACTATGAGCCTCTCAGTTTCAACAACGCCTTTGTCGACAAGACCAGCGGCAGTTGGAACGGCTTTTACGATTATATGCTGGAGCGGATGAAATACTTCGCCTTCAAGGACGGCAGCGGCAAGATAACCGGCATAGACGGGTATTATTTCGATTCCGCTCTGGTGATGAACGAGGGCAATAACGATGATTGGTACTATCGCCGGAGGGACGCTTCTCAGCCGATGGCGCTGACAGAGGCCTTCTACTGGGCCATGGCCCGCGAACTGCAAAATTACGGCCTTCTTTACAGCCAGGAGGTGGATCTGGGCATCGGTCCTCACTGGGAGCACAATCCGTCGCTGGTGGTCGGCGCTGCCGACTTCTATGCGCACTATGGGCAGGCGAAGTTCTTCAGCAGCAATCCCAACTGGCGCGATGCGGCCACCGCTTCCCGCAGAAAGGGCATGAGCGCTTTTGTAGATCGCTACGGTTCTCCCGTGACCACTGCGTATATGGGATCAGGCGATACTGCGGGATACTACTGGCTCTTTGCAGACAGGATATGGCGGCGCTACACCGACGGAACGGTTTACGGCGCGGCCTCGGGAGAGCCGCAGATAACGGTAAATAAAACGGTGGATAAGGCTCAGGCAGCTTCCGGAGACGTTTTGACATACACTCTTACTTATCGTAATGCCGGGACGCAGCCGGCCGTAAGCGTCGAAATCAGGGATAGTCTTCAGCCCGGGCTCAGATACGTTCCCGGCAGCGCCGGAACAGGTAATTACGATTCCGCCGCCGGAATCGTAAAATGGCTTCTTCCCCGAGTGGAGCCCGGCACCGGCGGGACACTCTCCTTCAAGGCGGTGCTGGAATGAGACGAAGGCACAAAGATAACGAAGGCACAAAGGCACCCGCCTTCGCTCCACGAGCTTCGGCGCGGCAAGCACAAAGGCACAGAGGCACAAAGGGTTCGAGCCCATTTGCAAGTTTGTTTTTTCATTCCGTATTCGCAATACTTCGCATTTTTCTCGGCATGGTGTTGCTGTCCGATCTGCCGGCGTTTGCTCTGCCGTCATCCACCATCGCCGTATCTATAGTTTCTCCTGCCGACGGTACGGTCGTGACATCATCGAGCGTGCCGGTTACAGTGTCCTTCAGTACGACGCGCGAGCCGCTGGTAGCGCTGGAGTTCTCTATCGATGACCGTCTCTATGATCGTTACGTGTCTAAGATAACGAAATCCGGACAGTATACCTTTAATTGGAACAGCGCTACCTATACGGATGGAGAACACATATTACGAGTGTCGGCTTACGGCCAGTACGGTTCCATTTCGGCGGCAGAGAGTAAGGTCCGTTTGCAAAAGACGGACGTTCAGCCGCCTCCGACCGATCCCGGTAATCCTTCCGGTATAAGCGGGATAACTCTTCAGGTGCCTCAGGGGAATCCGTTAACCGGCACGGTAACGTTAAGCGTGAGCCTGAAAGGCAGCGGACCGATAGAGCGTATAACCTATCTCATTGATGGACAAGACAGGTTCTATACCAACAAGGCCGATAAGGGGTTTGCCTGGAATACGACCGCCGATTACGACGGCCGTCACAAGATACAGGCCTCCGTTTTGACGGAGGGTCGCCTGCTGGTTTCACAGCAGACAGAGGTCATCGTCAACAATGGCCGGACGGTGACCAATATCGCCTGGCTGGATTACGTGCCGGCTTCGGGATTAGAACAGGAGAGAGTGGAAAGCCTGCCGGTAAGCACCGTGATAAGCGCCAGGAAGCCTCCTCGTATTCTGCGCTGATTGCTCAGGAGTCAGGAGCCAGGAGTTTAAGCTGGTTACCGGGGCTTGGGAAGACAGAAGACAGAAGTTAGAAGACAGAAACTCGGGCCGGGCTTTCATGGGAATCCCGAAACCAACAACCAAACAACCAACAACTAACAACCGAAACCAGCGCCCTGTGGGCACTGGTTTTATTGAGCAGGCAGGTAATAAGGTGCTCTCTGGCGAAATATTCAACTATTATCAACTTATTATAATATTATAAGCCGGAGCCTGTCGGGCCAGGGGGTGTTTTATGAAGCAAAAAACGTTCGAACAACTCATACAGGAGATCGCCGAGTTGCGTCACCTGCTGGCCGGCTACGAGGCCAGACAGGACTTGCAAAAAGAGACGCCTGTGGAAGTACAGGGGCATGCCGGTCACTACCTGGAATTGCTGGGATGTATGGAAGAAGCTCTGGCCAGCGAGCACATATTGTTCCGCAACCTGATGGACAGCATTCCTGACCGTATATATTTCAAGGATACGGACAGCCGTTTCATCAAGATCAACAAAGCTCTGGCGGATATTCTCGGCATCGGACATCCGGATGAGGCTATAGGTAAGAGAGACCATGATTTTTATCCTAAAGCCGAAGCCGATATCTTTTATGCCAACGAACAGGAAGTGATTCATACCGGTCGCCCCATTATCAACAAAGAGGAGATGATAAGCCGTCAGGACGGAACTTATCGATGGAGCACCACTACCAAGGTTCCTCTCTACGATTCCGAAGGCAGATGCCTGGGGATCATGGGCATCAGTCGTGATGCGACAGAGCGCAAGAGAACGGAGATAGCCCTCCGTGAAGAGCGGGATAAAGCGCAGCATTATCTGGATATTGCCGGCTCCATAATCGTAGCTCTGGATGAGGACGGGCAAATCACGCTCTTGAATAAAAAGGGCTGTGAGGTGCTGGGCTGTGAAGAGCGTGACGCTATAGGGCGCGACTGGTTCAACGAGTTCGTCCCTGAGAGAAACAGAGTCAACATCACAGCCAAGTTCAAACAGCTCATGTCCGGAAATACCGAAAGCGTCGATTTTTACGAAAACCCCATTCTTACCAGTAACGGTGAGGAGAGGATAATTGCCTGGCATAATACAGTACTTCACGATGGAGCCGGCCGGATAACCGCCCTTCTCAGTTCCGGCATCCACATAACCGAGAGGAAGCAGGCTGAGGAGAAGCTGGCGGCGGAGAGAGAGCGGCTGTCCGTGACGTTGCGCAGCATAGGAGACGGCGTAATAACCACCGATACGGAAGGCCGGGTGGTTCTGATCAACAAGGTGGCTGAGAGTCTTACCGGGTGGACTCAGGCCGAAGCTGCCGGCAAGCCGCTGACGGAGGTCTTCAACATCATCAACGAAAGGACCAGGGAGACCTGCGAGAATCCTGTGGAAAAAGTGCTCAAAACCGGCAGGATCATAGGTCTGGCCAATCATACGGCACTTATATCCCGTGACGGCA
>JAQVUQ010000251.1 GCA_028699365.1 bacterium
TGTTCTCTGGATTGCAGATCGGAGATCGCCTGCCGGGCGTTGCGTATGCCGTCCTCCAGGCCGGCGCACTCTGCCTGCAACCGCTGCCTGGCCGCACGGCTGCCTTCCAGATCGGCCTGCAGGGCGTCTCGTCTTGCGGTCGCTTCCCGGCGGGCCGCTTCCAGCGTCTCGGCGGCGGACGTCAGCGAGGCCAGAGCGGCTTCTTCGCTGACGATACCCTGAGCGGCTTCGGTCGTAAATCCGGCATTCTGCGCCAGCCCGCTTTCCAGCTCCTTCAGCCGGGTTAGCAGTGTCTGCTGCCGGTGCTCCAGAGAGCCTGTCTCCATGCGCCGGTTGGTAACGGCTTCCTGCAACTCACGCTCTTTGGCGGCCAGTTCATTCTCACGGGTCAGATAGCTTTGCAGGGCGGCATCGGCATCGGTGGAACCGTCCTGAATCCGGCGCAACTCATCGCCGATCAGGGCTATCTCTCCGGTGACGGCCTCCAATTCGCTCTTACATATCTCCATGGCTGAAGATGCCTTGCGCATCTCGGTTTCCAGGGATTCTTTGCGCCAGACGGCCTGGTTAAGGGTCTCGCGCAAGGCGGTCAGGCGCCTGTTCAGATCGGAAAGGAGGTTCTCTTCGTCTCTGATCCTGGTCTGCAGGGCGGCAGCGGCTTCGGATAGAAGTCGTCGCCGGCCGGACAAGTCGCTCTCCGACTTGTCCAGCCCTTCCAGGGCGGCGGCTGTTTCAGCCAGCTCTCGCTCTCGCGCCAGAAAATTCTGCCGGCGGGCACTGCTTCCGCCTGTTATCGCTCCTCCGGGGCTGATGGATTCGCCCTCCAGAGTGACTATGCGCAGATCTCTGTCGCTCTTGGCCAGTGCCACGGCGGAGTCCAGATCCGGCATGACTATTATGTGTCCCAGCAACAGTTCCAGTATCCCGTCGTATTCCGGCGAGCATTGCACCAGATCGGCAGCACGGCCGACAACGCCCGGTTTATCGGCATAACGCCTGAACCTGGATCTGTCAGGCGCTTTTATCATATTAAGGGGCATGAAGGTGGCCCGGCCGCCCCTCTGCTGCTTGAGCCTGGCGATCATCTCTTTGGCTGTGGCATCATCACGGGTAATGACGTTCTGGATGGCTGAGCCCAGGGCCGTCTCTATGGCGATCTCGTATTTCCCGGGCACGCTTATGACGTCGGCTACCGTGCCGATGACCTGCTGGGCCTGCCCGGCACGCTGCCATCCTATAACGCTCTTTACACCTTGATAATAGCCTTCGAGATTCTTCTCCATCTCCCGCAGAAGATCGTAACGGGACTGCAGAGAAGCACGCTGACGCTGCAATTGTGAGGCTTCCTCGGCCAGAGCGGCTGCTTTGGCATCCAGCTCGCCTGCCTGCTGCCTGAGGCTCTCCACCTGGGCAGTGTCGTCGGTCAATTGCACGGTCAGGGTGCTTAGCTCCGTCTCCAAAGACGCGATGGCGGTGAGTTGCTGTTCACGGGCCGTCTCGTGGTTGATCCTCTCCTGCTCGGCACGCTGCAGCCTCTCGGACAGGGAGAGTCGCTGTTTTTCCCGTTCTTCCAGCAGGCTGCGCCTGCCGGCCATATCCGCCACCGTTCCCAGGCTGTTCTGTCGTATATCCTCTATCCTGGAACGGCAGCTCGCCAGTTGCTCGGCCAGGGCCTGGCGCCGGACTGCGGTCTTCTCTTCCTCTACTGCGGCCTCTGCAATCCTGTCTCCCAGACCGGAGAGCTCTTCCCGGGAAACGGCCATCTCCTGCCCGGCCTGACGGCACCAATCGTCCGCTTCCGCCGACCTCGTCCGAAGGTCGGTGAGATGACGTTTAAGGTTGTTTATCTTCTCTTCGTTGAGCCTGTATTCACCGTCAAATCTGTCGGATTCCGATATGGCGCTCTGCAAACCGGTGCGCAGACCGTCGGCTCTGTCGTCTTCGGCGGCCTGTTTTATTCTGGCGGTAGCCAGTTCCGTCTCCAGTGTCTCCATCCGGCCTTCATGGAGGCTCAGTTCGACGGTGATAGTGCCTGTCTGCTCGGCAATCTTCTCCAGACGAACTATAAACTTCGCTATGCGATGAATGAAGAGGTCCAACTGAGCGGACTGCAACCGTTCGACGGCTGTTTTATACTCCTCGGCTTTGGCGGCATCCTCTTCCAGCGGACCTATCTGGCGCTCTATTTCCAGCGCGATATCGTTGAGTCTGATCAAATTGGTCTGAGTGGCGTCCAGCTTGCGCAGTGCTTCGCGCTTGCGATACTTGTATTTCTGTATCCCGGCTGCTTCCTCAAAAATGGAGCGCCGGTCCTCGGGCTTGTTGCTGAGAATGGCGTCCACTTCTCCCTGGGTAATGAAGGCGTATGCTTCTTTACCCAGGCCGGTATCCAGCAGAAGATCGTTGATATCCTTAAGGCGGCAGGGTGTCTTGTTGAGCAGATACTCGCTGTCGCCGGAGCGGTAGAGGCGCCTGGTTATGCTGACCTCGTCGTATTCCAGAGGAAGCTGCCCATCGGTATTGTCCAGAACCAGCGTTACTTCAGCCAGATTCAGGGGGCGCCGTCCGGCACTGCCGGCAAAGATAACGTCCTCCATACGGGTGCCGCGAAGCTGCCTGGGGCTCTGCTCTCCCATCACCCAGGCTATGGCATCCGATATATTGCTCTTACCGCAGCCGTTAGGTCCGACTATAGCGGTAACGCCGGAATCGAATTCCAGCTCGGTCTTGTCTGCAAACGTTTTAAAGGCGAAGAGATTGATTTTTTTTAGATACAACTTAATTCACACTCACGTTTACGGTTCAAGATTCACTGTTTAAGCCAGCAACTAAAATAGGCTGAAGACTGAAGACTGAAGGCTGAAGTAATTTACGCTCAGGTGCTTCACTTAAGTCTTCAATCTATCCAAGACTACATCTTAGTCTGAAAGCTATCAGTTTGCGCCCTAGCGTTCTACTTCAGCCTTCAGTCTATTTACCTTCAGCCTACGTCTCCGGCTGAAGGCTGTCAATCCTTACGCATTGACTGAATTAAGGCATTCAGTACCTTTTCAGTTGCTACTATCTTTGTGTCACATTCAGAAGTATCCAGATTATCCATGTAACCCAAGCGTTTAGCCAAATCAAACTGATAATGTAGTTCTCTTATGGAGCCAAAGGCGATCTCAAGAAAACGAAAGTATTCTACCTGGCTCTCACGCGCACACCCTTCAACAATATTGGACGGAACAGAAACTGCTGCTCTTCTTATCTGAGAAGTTAACCCATATATCTCTTCTTTGGGAAACCCTCTGGTTGCCTTATAGACCAAAACGGCCACATCATCGGCCAGGTCAAACGCTCTAAGCTTGGTATGGTCGCGCATAACGTTCTCCTTCAGACTTCAGACTTCAGACTTCAGACTTCAGACTTCAGACTTGGAAAAGTTATCCTAACTTTTCCAAAGCCTGCCTGGCTGCATCCTGCTCGGCGGCTTTTTTGCTTTTGCCTTTTCCGGCACCCAGCAGATCCTCGCCGGCATAGACGGCGGCTACAAAGCTCTTGTCATGCTCGGGTCCGTACTCGGAAAGAATCGTATATGTGGGCGTTATGCGGCTGCTCTCCTGGACAATCTCCTGGAGAACGGTCTTATAATCTCTGTATTCTCCGCTCTCTATGGCGGTGGCTATCCGCTGCCGGATAAAGGGGCAGACCAGTTCGGTTGCCGCTTCAAGGCCGCCGTCGATATAAACTGCGGCTGTCAGTGCCTCGAACATATCCGCCAGCAGCGCGGGCCTGTCGGCACCGCCTGCGGACAGCTCGCTTCGGCCCAACAGGACGTAATCGCCCAGGTTCAACTCCATTGCATAAGACGCCAGGGCCGGTTCGCTGACGACGAACGATTTCAGCTTGGCCATATCGCCTTCAGCCAGATTAGGATAATCTCTGTAAAGGATATCACAGGTCAGAAAACCCAGAATAGAATCCCCCAGAAACTCAAGCCGCTCATTATCGCCCGGACAGTTATGGTGCTCTCTGGCGTACGAAGAATGAGTAATGGCCCGTTGAAGCAGGCCATTACTCTTAAAATCGTATCCTATTCTATTTTCCAGTCTCTCAAGCCGGTTATCAGGCACGGTTATCAGCCCTCATATCGCTTGAAGACCAGGCATGCATTGTGCCCGCCGAAGCCGAAGGAGTTGGACATAGCCACATCCACCCTGGCGGTTCTCGGTTTGTTGGGCACATAATCCAGCCTGCATTCGGGATCCGGAGTTTCGTAGTTTATTGTGGGCGGGATCACGCCCTCCGCAATCGTCTTGATACAGGCTATGGCTTCCACGGCACCCGCCGCACCCAGCATATGCCCGGTGCAGGACTTGGTGGAACTGACGGCCACACGCTCTGCTGCAGCGCCGAAAACTGCTGTAATAGCAGCGCTCTCCAGCTTATCGTTCAGTTCGGTCGAGGTTCCGTGGGCATTGATATAATCAACTTGCCCGGGCTCCATGGAGGCCTTCCTGATAGCCCTCTCCATAACGTGACGGGCTCCGGCTCCCTGTGGATCCGGTGCTGTTATGTGATAAGCGTCGCCGGTGCTGCCGTAACCGATAACTTCAGCCAGAATTACGGCGCCACGGGCTAGCGCGCTCCCCATCTCTTCAAGTATGAGCACACCGGCTCCCTCGCCGATGAGAAACCCGTCTCTGTCGGCATCAAAGGGCCTGCTGGCGTGATGAGG
>JAQVUQ010000252.1 GCA_028699365.1 bacterium
GTCGTGATCTATATCTGGAACACGAGTGGCAGAAGGGTGAAGTCGCGTGTGAACAACTTTACGATTTAATGCTGGATCCGAACGAGATGCGGAATCTGGCCAGGGATTATACGCACCATGACGTTTTGATTGATATGCGTGCCCGGTTGGAAAGTTGGATGCTGGACACGAATGATACATTTTCGCCTATGTTTGCGCATGCGGCAGATACATGCCCATTGCCAGAAGCCGCGCCTGAAGATTGCGGGTTGAGATGCCGCGTGTATCCGTGCCGCCTTGTACCGCCGCTGCGGCCGCAACACCCGCGGCCTGTCCGGTAATGAAGCAGCCGGGATTGACACGGATGGAGCCCTGAACGTACCGGTCGGTGCTTACACATCGCCCGGCAACAAAAACGTTGTCCAGACCCAAAGGCGTAAGTGTGCGATAGGGAATGCCGTAACTCTCTCCCGGCTCATACCGCAGCGAGCGGTATTCTTCCACAAACCTGTCGAACGCATCGGTATCCGGCGTCGAGGCATGGATGTCCACAGGATAGGAGAACCTTCCTATTTCATCAGAGAATACCGCACGTGCCTCAAAATCCTTGAGGGAGAGGATGTAATCTCCGGTTATGCGACGCGTTTCACGGATTCCCGGAAGAGATGCCGTCGCCACCAGCTCCATATTCTCGTAACCGTTCAGGTATGTCTTGTAGAAGGTCTCATATTCACGCATCATCCGGCGACCCTCTATCAGCGCCCGGGTAAGCGACGCTTCATCTGTTCCGTCCACACCGAAGTTATGCCCGATATTGCCCCCTCCCACCGTGCGATCCACAGGGAGAATACCGGGGAGGTGGCGGTCAGGTACGCTGAACAAGCCGTCGGCAATAGCCTTATGGATCTCTTTGTCGGGGAATTGAGGATACCGGGCTACCGCGCCCCAGTCGATTCCGGCCCAGAGACTGCAGATCGTTCCCGGCATCATGGCTCCTTGGGAATCGCCCTTCTCATACTGCGCCCCGGCCCATGCAGCCAGGTCGCCGTCGCCGGTGCAATCGATAAACAATTGAGCCTTGACCGCAAAGATACCGCTCTTGGCTGAGCATATGGCGTGTGATATACGGGAAGCGGAAGCCATGTCCACTCCGATGACCTGAGTCATAAATGTGAAATCGATCCCGGCTTCGAGGATCATCTCGTCGTACATCTTTTTAAGCACTTCTGCGCGCACATTGATGTTCAAGTATACATTGTTCGGTTCATAGGGCTTCTTGCTCTGCAGACGACAAAGCCGTTCGTAAATCTCCCGCCCGATGCCGCCGGCTACCAGGTTTTTTCCGTCGCCGAAAAAGAGCATGCCGGGCACCAGTCCTGCCGTGCACATCCCGCCTAAGCACGACTGCCCCTCGGCCAGGTATACGCTGCAGCCCTGCCGCGCCGCCGCCAATGAAGCCGCGATGCCTGCCGGACCGCCGCCGGCAACGAAAACGTCAACCTCTTTGCGAACGGGTATCTGCCGCTGGAACAAACGAGTAGTCATATCGGGCAAACGCTCCTTCAACATCCCCTTGCCTCACACTGCGCAAGCACGGGAACGTTCGAGAAACGGCGCCAGTTCCTTCAGGTATTTGTTCAAGCCGTGTACATCGGCGCCCAGATTGATATACGTATATCCCCAATCGATAAGCTCATCCAGAATCTCAGGGTTGCCGACGGTGCCGGCAAATTTTCCATGCCTTCCGGCCGTTTCCGCAACCAGCTTTTGCACCCTGAGCACCTCGGGATGCCTCAATTGCCCCGGTACTCCTATTGCCTGGCTGAAATCACCCGGACCGAAAAAGATTATATCTATGCCCTCCAGAGCGGCAATCTCCTCAAGATCCACAAGCGCCTCCGGATCCTCTATCTGAATAGCTACGAACCTCTGCTCATTGGCGCCTTTGCAATACGTCTGCAGATCGATATTACAGTACCCGCCGTCTGCATTGCCGCCGTCCAGCGGGCGTCGTCCAAGCGGATAAAAACGTGTAAGCCTTACCACCTCCCGGGCATCGGCCAGACTCATTATATGGGGTATCATGATACCGGCGGCATCCAATTCCAACGGCCTTATATAATCACTATAGCCCCCTCTGGCGGCACGCACCATGACATCCGTGCCCTGGCTCTTGGCCGCCCATATATGCTGCTCGACAATCGACCAATCGCTGGCGGTGTGTTCCATATCCACCCAGATACAATCGAAGTTGAACATGGACACCAATTCAGATACCCGGGCATCGGACAGATTGAGCTTGAAGGTATAGGCTACTTCTCCGGCCCGCAGCTTCTTCAACACTCTGCTCTCCCGCATCTGTACGAACCTGTTATCCATAACAATCTGTCCTTCCTGCTTACTATGCGCTGAGCTTCAGGATCATCGCATCTTCACGATGGCTGCGTTGCATCCCTGTCTTCACCCAAGCCCGTTCCTGATCTGCGATATGGCACGTTCGGCTATCTCCAGCACTCTCAGCCCGTCCTCGCCGGTAACGCGCGGAGGCGTCCCGTCCGTGACGGCATCGATGATATCCTGATGCTCCGCTCTGAACCTGTCATCACGCACCGGATCAAAAGCCTGGACTCTGTATCCCGGCCGGTTGCAATCGTAAAGTCTGATGAAATCCGTCTGCATATCCAGTTCAGCCGTCTGCACATCCCCGTAAAGCTCCAGGCAACGCCGTTGAGGATGCTGGACATAATCCATATGCACCGATACGACGGCTCCGCCTTTAAATACCAGCAGCATAGCCGCCAGAGAAGGATCGGCGCCTATATCCTTCTTTCCCGGCTTGTTCGCCTTGCAGATCACATCCTCGACATCCCCGAAAAAGAGTCTCATCAGATCGAGTTCATGCGTATAATCGATAATAAGCGAACCGAAGATCCGGCTTCTGGCATCTGTCTTGGCGCAGAGCAGAGTGTTGTATGTTCCCACCATGGCCCTGCCGCCTATAAGGTTTCCCATACTCCCGCTCTTTACAAGCTCTTCCATATACTGCACGGAAGGACGGTAGCGCTCACTGTAGCCGACGGCCAACCTCATGCCTGAATCCCGGGCAGCTTCCACCATCCTGCAACCGTTATCTATCGTATCGGCCAGCGGTTTCTCACACAGGACATGGACGCCTGCAGCAAAGCATCGCAGGGTCAGTTCACAATGAACTTCATTTGGAGCAGCTACAACAGCTATCTTCGGCTCCCAGTCCAGGGCAGCATCCAGTGATGAGAAGAAGCGTATGTCGCCGCCCAGGCCGGCAACCTCCCGGCTTAATTCAATGCGACTGTCAAAGGCGGCAACCTCGACATCCTTGCGTTCTGCCAGTATCCTCAGGTGCCTCATGCCGATAGAGCCGCAACCGATGACCAGCATTTTTATATTATCGCTCATTTCAACCCCCGTTTACTTGAAACGACTGAAGCCGCCGTCCACATACAGATTATGCCCGGTGATATAGCCGGCGGCATCCGATGCCAGAAAAACCGCCACGCCTTTCAGGTCCGAACCCTGCTTACCCATCCTGCCAAGCATAGTCCTGGCGGAATAGCCCTGGATAAATGCCTCAGGCTGTCCTCTTTCAAAACCGCCCGGAGATACGGCGTTAACCCGTATGCCGTATCTGCCCAGATAAGCGGCAGCGTCGTAGGTAAGGCCTATGACGCCCGCCTTGGCGGCCGTATAAGGCACGGGATTAGGGATCATTCCGGTTCCCTCATATACGCTTCTGTCACGTCCCAGCAGTGACGTAACGGAGGCTATGTTGATGATGGAGCCGCTGCCTTGTCCGATCATAACCCTGGCCGCTTCTCTGATGCAGAGAAACGTCCCTGTAAGATTGCCTGCCATAAAGCCGTTCCATGTCTCCAGGCTTTCCTGCTCAAGTATGCCCGTTGCGCGACAATGGCCGCCGGCGTTGTTCACCAGTATATCCAACTTGCCGAAAGCTTCGATAAAGCCGGCAAAAGCCCGTTCTACAGATCTTTCGTCGAGCAGATCCATCTGCAGCGGCAGTGTCTCGATGTCGTGAGCCTGCGTCAGGTCATCGGCCGCACGCCTGGCAGTATCGATCGTTCTGGACGTAACCGCTACATTCGCCCCGGCTTCCGCCAGCGCCTGGGCCATATCCCAGCCGAAGTTCCGGCATCCTCCCGTAACCAGGGCCGTTTTGCCCTTCAGGCTAAGCAGATCGTTAACATTGACAGAGTTCATAAACCGCCTCTCATATCTCCCGTTTATCCGATAAAATACGCCCGGCTTATTACTGCGCCCGGCAGTTATTCGCTTCATTATGTATACATAATATCCCCGTCAAACCCTTATGTCAAGCTCCAAATCGATGCATAAAACCGCGGTCACGGATATCGGCCGTCCGTCATCTCCATCGTAAAAATCGTTGCTTTTCACTTCTCCTGCGGAACGATAATGCCCCGCATGATTACGTTCTGGCTCAGAATAAAGACAAGCAACGTCGGCACGGCCGCTATTATCAATGACGCAAAGGTTACCGACACGTGCGAATCCCTCTGCAGCTTGAACAGCCATACCATGAGCGTCCACATATCCTGATTCTGGCAAACGGTAAAAGCATACATAAAGGCACCGTAAGCACTGGTAAAGGAAGACAGCGCAATAACTGCCAGAATAGGCTTTGAAAGAGACATGGTTATCTGCCAGAACATAGTCCATT
>JAQVUQ010000253.1 GCA_028699365.1 bacterium
ACTACAGGGAAACGCCGGACAGGAGGGTTTGTGGCATAAGGAATGAACAAATACGTCCTCCTCATCCGGGTTCCAAGCTTTGCAAACCCTGAACCTGTTAACTATTAATTCCGAACCAACCTCTGTAACTCCTTCAAAACCGTAAAATCAGTTACGTATCTGCCCTTCGCCCGTAACTATGTATTTGCTGCTGGTCAGCTCTCTCAAGCCCATGG
Source organism: bacterium (assembly GCA_028699365.1). Classification (GTDB taxonomy): domain Bacteria; phylum UBP13; class UBA5359; order UBA5359; family UBA5359; genus UBA5359. Next base: position 216 of record JAQVUQ010000253.1, read on the forward strand.
GACCGCGGGCATGGAGCTTCTGTGTGCTGATGCCTATCTCCGCACCGAGGCCGAATTCACTCCCGTCGGTAAAACGGGTGGAGGCATTGATATAGACGGCGGCGGCGTCCACTTCCCGGGTAAAGCGCCTGGCTGCAGCCAGATCGCCGGTTACGATGGCCTCGGAGTGCCCGCTGCCGTATTTCCTGATATGGGCTATGGCTGCACCCAGATCATCGACAACACCCACAGTCAGGGTGAGCGCCAGATACTCGGTGTACCAATCCTCCTCGGTGGCCAAAGCAGCCTCCGGGCAGAGATTGCACACCGTCTCGTCGCCGCGTATCTCGACACCCGCCCGGCGGAAGCGGAGACACATATCGGGCAGAAATATATCGGCTATGCCGCGATGAACGAGCAGCGTCTCCATGGCGTTGCAGACTCCGGGACGCTGCACCTTGGCATTGAAAGCGATCTCGGCGGCCATATGCAGATCGGCGGCCGCATCCACGTAGGTATGACAGTTGCCCACTCCGGTCTCTATGACCGGAACTTTGGCCTTCTCTACCACGGTCCTGATCAGGCCGGCCCCGCCCCTGGGTATCAGAACGTCGATATATCCGATAAGCCCCATCATCTCCTCGGCAGCAGCCCTGTCGGTGGTTTCGATAAGCTGGATGGCGTTCTCCGGTATTCCGGCTTTCGCCGCCGCCGTCGCCGCTATACCGGCCAGGGCCTTGTTGGAATTGATGGCCTCGGACCCGCCGCGAAGTATGACGGCGTTTCCGGCTTTAAGACACAACCCGGCGGCGTCTATGGTGACGTTGGGCCTCGATTCGTAAATGATGCCCACCACGCCCAGAGGCACCCTGACCTTGACGATCTCCAGGCCGTTGGGAATACGCCGGCCGTCGACGACCTGGCCGATGGGATCATCCAGGCCGATAAGCGCTTCCAGGCCGCATGACATGGATTCTATCCGCGATTCGTCGAGCATCAGGCGTTCTATAAAGGCCCCCGAAATGCCTCTTGCCCCGGCGGCCTCCAGATCCAGCTTGTTGGCCTCCAGTATCTTAGCCGTTTCCAGACGCAGAGCATCGGCTATTGCCTGCAATGCCGCATTCTTGACGGCGGTGGAAAGCACTCCCAGCGCCGCGGCGGCTTCTTTGGCCCCGGCAGCTTTGATCCTGACCTCGCTATGCATGTGTCATCCTCCCGTAATCACCATGTTGTCGCGGTGCACGATCTCATCGTATGAATCATGCCCCAGTAACGGCTCTATCTCATTGCAGTGACGGCCGGCGATAATGCGGGCCTCACCGGAAGAATAATTGCTCAGGCCGCGGGCAACTTCCCGCCCCTGAGAATCTATTATGCCTACCAGATCCCCGGCGACGAATTCGCCGTTCACACTCGTTATACCCACGGGCAAGAGACTTCCGCCGCCCACGGCAAGAGCCTTGACTGCGCCGTCGTTTATCTCCAGTCGTCCCTTGGGATGACGGCTGAATGCCAGCCAGCGCTTACGCCCGGTCAGAGTGCTCCGGCGCGGCAGGAATACGGTGCCGGGGAAAACATCTTCTTCCGGCAGAGAAGCAAGCTTGTCCAGGTCGCGACCGGCAGCTATGACCATGGCTATGCCGGAGTTCATACATATCCTGGCCGCCGCCAGTTTAGTCGTCATGCCGCCGGTGCCCGCCTTGCTCCCCGCTCCCGCAGCCGCCTTTTCGATCTCCGGCGTGAGCTTCTCCACCACTTCTATGCGCCTGGCCTGGGGATCCCGCCTGGGATCGGCCGTATACATGCCGTCCACATCTGAGAGGTTCAGCAGCAGATCGGCCTGACACAGTCCGGCCAGCAGAGCCGCCAGGGTATCGTTGTCGCCGAAGCGTATCTCCTCCACGGCTACGGTATCGTTTTCATTAGCTATAGGCAGAACGCCTGCCGCAAAAAGAGAAGTAAGTGCGTTTCTGGTGTTGAGATAGCGACGGCGATCGGCCATGTCACCGCGTGTCAGCAGTATCTGGGCCACGGTCTGGTCGTACTTGCCGAACGCCTGGGCATAGATATGCATCAATTCACTCTGCCCCACGGCTGCAGCCGCCTGTTTGGCCGGAATGGTAACCGGGCGGTCCTCCATCCTCATCAGTTCCTGTCCCACCCGTATGGCTCCGGAAGTCACCAGAAGGACATCGCACCCCCTGCGGCGCAGGCTGCAGATAAACCCTGCCAGAGTTTGAATGTAATCCTGATCGAGCTTGCCGCCTCCACCGGTCAGGGTGTTGGAGCCGACCTTGACGACAAGCCGTCCGGCGCTTGCCCACCGCTGCCTGATTTCGGATCTTTTATGTCTGCTGTCAGTATTTTTCATATTCGACATATCTGCCTCCCACCGCCGGTGGAGGATTAAATCTCGTAGGTGAACTCGACGTTGCCTATGCGGATATTGTCGCCCTCCTGAACGCCAAGCTTCTCCAGAGCGGCTATTATGCCCATCTTTATCAGAATGCGCTGAAAGCGGTCAATGGCCTCATCGTTCTCCATATCCGTCATAATGGCCAGACGCTCTATCTTCTCACCGATCACGACAAACGTTCCGTCTTCCAGACGCTCCACGTTGAAACTGCTTCGTATTCGCGGCGTGATGACCCTGACCTCGTCTTCCACTGCCAGTTCCGGCTCAGCGGCGGCGTCCAGCTCGTCGAGAAGATCGGCCACCCGGTAAATCAGCGCCTCTATCCCCTCCCCGGTAGCGGCCGATATCGGCCAGACTTCCCATCCTTCGGCTTCCAGCTTGCTGCGTCGCTCTTCAAAGAGTTGCCTGGCCTCGGGAATATCCAGCTTGTTGGCTACCAGCAACTGAGTCAGCTTTGCCAGACGAGGATTGTAAAGGTGCAGTTCGTTATTGATGGCGGCCAGGTCCGCCTCAGGATCCCTGCCCTCCTGAAAAGCGCTGAAATCCAGAAGGTGAAGCAACAGACGGGTCCTCTCTACATGCCGCAGGAACTCAAACCCCAGCCCTTCGCCCTTGTGGGCGCCGATTATCAGACCGGGAATATCGGCCGCCACAAAACTGCGTCCGTCCGGAACCCGCACCACACCCAGGTTGGGTATCAGAGTCGTGAAAGGATATGCGGCTATTTTGGGTTTGGCCGCGGATATGTGCGATATGAGAGTGGACTTGCCGGCATTGGGATAACCGATAAAGCCGACATCGGCCAACAGCTTCAGCTCCAGAGTCAGACGGCGCTCCTGTCCGGGCTCACCCTTCTCGGCAAAGTACGGTGCCTGACGCGTGGAGGTGGTAAAGCGCGCATTCCCCCTGCCGCCGGAACCGCCTCTGGCCAGCACCGCTTCCTGCCCGTGAGTGATCAGATCGGCTATCATTTCCCCGCTGTCGGCATCCCGGATGGCAGTGCCCACCGGAACGCCTATGGTCATATCGCCGCCGCTCTTACCGTGCTTGTTACCACCCTGCCCGTGGTATCCTCTTTCAGCCGCATATTCGCGGCGATAGCGAAAATCCATCAGGGTACGCAGACTTCTGTTGGCCTCTACCTTGATGCTGCCGCCGTTCCCACCGTCACCGCCGTCAGGACCGCCTTTAGGCACGTATTTCTCTCTGCGAAAGCTGACGACGCCGTTCCCCCCGTTACCGCCTTTTACGACGATAGTAGCCTTGTCAACGAACATCGTCTCCTCCTTCTTGATTGTATAGATATAAGGGGCGATATAAAGAAAAAGCCCAGGCATCCATGAGATGCCTGGGCTTTTTCGATCTCTTAAACACCGGCGACTTCGGTTATAATGCTCACTATCTTGCCGCTCTTGCCACTGGTAGTGAAGCTTACCTTGCCGTCCGCCATGGCGAAGAGGGTATCATCCCTGCCCAGGCCGACATTGACGCCCGGCTTGATCTTGGTCCCTCTTTGACGGAGGATGATCGAGCCGGCTCTTATCACCTTTCCATCGGAACTCTTTACGCCTAGCCGGTGAGAATTACTGTCCCGGCCGTTCCTGGAACTACCTACACCCTTTTTATGTGCCATTTGCCGTCACTCCCCTCAAGCCGTGATGCTTTCAATCTTTATTTCAGTAAACGGCTGCCTGTGTCCGTTTTTCTTCTTGTAGTGCTTCTTGGGCTTATACTTGAATACGATGACTTTGCGGGCCTTGGCCTGGACCATTACCTTGGCCGCGACCTTGGCGCCTTCCACGTAAGGACGGCCTATCTGAAGCTGCCCGTCCTTTTCCAGCAGCAGAATCTTATCGAACTCCACTGCGCTTCCCTTGTCGGCATTCAGTTTCTCCACTCTGAGGATATCGCCTTCAGAGACTTTAAACTGCTTGCCACCAGTCTCGATAATTGCGTACATGGGTAAACTCCCTTATTACAGGCTCGCCAGGACCGAGGGTGGCAAATGCCTTGAAAACCCTCCCTGAGCGGCAGAAACGGCGCCTGATAACGCCGATCAGGTGATTTTATCATCAATAGCACAAGCGTGTCAAACCTATA
>JAQVUQ010000254.1 GCA_028699365.1 bacterium
TAAAATAGGGACAGTCACCAATTTTGTCACGCACACCTCATAATCGAACCTGAGCTGCCGCTGCATACTCCTGCTCAAACTTGTCACCATCAAACCCCGGGTCATCCTCCGGTATATCCTCAAGCATGACTTCACTACCCGCTCTTTCCCTGGAGAGACGCCCTGCCAGCATGATCTTTACTGCATGCGTCAACCTTGACACCGGTGCCAGCCTGTCTTCTCCTGTTTCCATATAATCGCAAATCCTGTCCAGCAGCGCTCTGTACAGTTTTTTATTATCCACTCTGAACCGGTAGGTGGTTTTTGTGGTCATGATGACCACTTCAAAGGGCTGCCAGGTGCCATGGAAAGTGTTGTAGACAGCGGTAATACCGTTATCGAACTGCACGAAAAATGTCTCGCATACTTTACCATCGATACTGCTGCGCCCAATGAAGCGTGTCGAGACGGCATCTCCTCCGGCCAGAACATCTATGGCTTCCACAATATGGATGGCATAATTGAATTCATCAACTCCGGCCGTTCCGTAAATGCTCAGGACCTTGCCTCTCTCCTCCTCCGGGATGCTTATAAACTCCGTTATTTCGTCTGCATAGCGTACCGAGGAACTGCCGAGGATCACCGCGCCACCGGCGACAAGCTCCTCCAGCTTACGGCAGTCGCTCAACGATCCCGCTATAGGCTTGTCGATAAAAACGGGCTTACCGCTGGACAGAAAGAGTTTTGCCTGGCTCAAGTGTTTATCCCAGTTACATCCCTGAATAAACCCGATATCGACACACTCCGCCAGTTCGGCAATGCTGTTGCATCTCTCTTCCAACCCGTATTTATCGATAAACGCCTCTACCTCGGCATCGCTCCGAAAGCCGTCATTGTAGATGGCCGTATAACAGGCTCTGTTGCCTTTCTTCAGATACTCGGCAAAAGTAATTGGATGTGAGGTATCGATATTCATAATTCCGATTTTGATCATTGGCTGTTTCTCCTATTATTTAATGGCTTGCTCAACTTATTATCGATATATGGATTGCCTTTAGCCATAGATCCATTTATAGCCGGTTTACGGCAGGTTTAAAAGCTTCCTGGCATTTCCACCGGCAATCTTCTCGAATACTTCCGTGCTTATCTTTCCCTCATCCCGCAACTGAAGCAAGAGATCCACCAGAGGTGTCGGCGTATCCGGAGCACAGATATCCGTGCCGAAAAACAACCTGTCCTGGAATTCGTTCAGAAAACTCACCGCATAATTCAAATCTCTAGCCAGGGCGTTATGCCCACTGCCGGCCGACAGGTCTCCCAGCAAATTGGGGTAACGGCGCATGAGTTTGGGCACTGTACCTTCTTCCTTTACCGAATGCTTGGGATAGCCGTATCTGTCCTCCGGTGTCTCCAGAAGCGCCATCTCCGCCCAGAAGGTCTGGGAGTGCCCCAGGAACTTCAACCGGGGATATTTCTGCAGGCTGTATTCCAACTGGGGCAGTCCCGGTTCGTCGTAAAGCCCGTATATCCCGCCGATCCTGGGGGCCATGTGAAAAGTCACTGGCAGCTCTTCAGCTTCAGCATGCTTAAGGAGATTCTGCACCAGGGGATCTTGAAACGGCAGATTGGCGCATATTTCTCCTATGCCTTTGCAGCCCTGCTCTTTATAGAAGCTCATCAATTCATTAAGAGAAGATGTGGCAGAGTTGGCCATGGCCCGGGGATCGATATTGCAGAAGGGGATAAATCTGCCGGGATAAGTTCTGCATATCTCCAGTATATCTTCATTGGATTGGGGCACATATGCACATTCAGGATTGATTCCCGGCAGCAGAACAGCGCTCTTGACGCCTATGTTTTCATAGCGCTCCAGCAGTTGCTGCGGCGTAGTATAAGACTGTTTCCCGCCTCTTGATGGGCCGGGAATACGACGGGTATGAACGTGAATATCTATGAACATAGCTTTCTTACTCCTGATATACTCTGTTCCACTAAGCATATTTAGTGGCCTGTTTAGATACCGGTCCACTTACTTCTCCTGCGGCACGATGATGCCCCGCATGATAACGTTCTGGCTGAGAATGAAGACGATCAGCGTGGGCACTGCCGCCACTATCAGGGCAGCAAAGGTTACCGACATATGAGAGCTGTTCTGTAGTTTAAACAACCAGACCATCAGCGTCCACATCTTCTGATCCTGGCATACGGTAAAAGCATACATGAAGGCTCCGTAGGCATGGGTAAAGGCAGATAGGGCCAGAACTGCTAAAATAGGCTTGGACAGGGACATGGTGATCCTCCAGAACATGGTCCATTCGCTGGCTCCGTCTATCATGGCGGCCTCATACAGCTCCCGCGGCAGACTATCGAAGAAGCCTTTGAGCAGAAATATGCTGTAGCCGTTGGCCATACCGGGCAGTATCAGGGCCCAGAAGGTATTTAAAAGGTGCAACTCCTTTAAAAGCAGGAAGTTGGGGATCATGGTCACAGCGGCCGGGAAAGCCATGGTGGCCATCATAAAGAGCAGTATTTTGAAGGTGGACGGCAGGTTGTATCGGCTCAGAGCATAGGCGGATATGGGGTTGATGGTCAGGGACAGGCCGATGGACAGTAACACGTAGATAGCTGTATTGAGAAGGCCTCTGCCTTGTAGCAGGATGTAGCTCAGCACCATCTTGTAGTTGCGGCTGATGAACTCCCAGCGAATATCCCGGTGATGCTTCCTGACGACGGCCCAGTCATACTCCAGAGCCGGTATGCCTATAGCATCGATACCGGCATAGCTGGTGCCCAGAGCACGGTTTATATCCCGAATATGGCCGTACTTATTCTGCAAATGATGCCTGAAGAGGATATCAGGGCCGGTAAGACGCAGATACTCCGGTGGGGCGCTCATTACGAAATGGTCATAATCCACGCTCCGGGCTCCGGAGATACCTCTCTCGCTATCCGCAGGCAATCGTACTTGTTCGAAGGTAGTGTAATGGCTCTTATGGGCTTTATTTAGGCTAGCAATATCGTTCTCATACATATGCTTAAGGATATCCTGGTATATCCCCATGGCTTCGGGAACGGTCTGGATATAGATACGATTGAGATTGTCTCTGACGAATTCTATCCAATCGTCTCGCTGTGGACCGAGTGTGGTAGGAACTGTCTCCGGCAGAGGAATTTGGCTGTAGCTCCCGTAGGTAGTATGATGTGTTCTGTTATAATCGTCCACCATTGCTCCGTACTTCAGTGATAAAAAGCTATAACGGTAGATATTCGCTACGGAGGTATAGATGCGATGCCGTATCTCCTGCTGCCGTTTGAAGTCGGTATAGGCTGTATAAGCCGGGCTGTAATCTGAAACATAGCTCTTCTCGAAGAAGCGCTCATTGGGAGCATTGATATAAAACCAAGCGATAGCAGTGGAGTTGAATTCTCTATTGTAGGCAACCAGATCTCCTTTAAATCGTTCCTCAAGGTATTTAATGAACTTTCTCTGTATTTGGGGCATGAAGCCTAAGTTCATTACCTGCCCTAGACGGTAGTAACCGACCGGCATGCCATCGTTATCTTTGACAAACTGCTCCCACTCTTGCAGTAGTTTGCCCTTCTCCGTGGCTGGGGCAGTCACTTCGCTGAAGTTCATAATCCCGGCTCCGGTAGAACTATTACAAAACAGGATATTGCCGTCATACCTGGCTTCAATATACTTCTTCAACAGCATTTGATCATCATAAAAATATGCGGGCACTATATCAAAGTCGGTGGAATCCACCACGCTTTTGAAGGAGCCGCTGACCATGACCAGGAAGGGATAGACCATGGTCACCGCTCCCAGGACCAACACCAGGTAGATGAAGAATACCTGGGCCTTGAGCTTGCGTGAACCTTTTCTGATCTGACTTATAATGGGCATTTTACGCACTTCCTCCCGCTTTGAAGGTCATATTGGACAGCCGCTTCATCTGATAGGCGGTGAAGCTCAGTAATACCAGACTCATCAGCCAGCCGATGGCGGCCGCCCGCCCGAACTTCAGATAGAGGAAGGCGTTGTAAAACACTTCCAGTCCGACTACATGTGTAGCGTAGTTGGGCCCGCCTCCGGTCATGACCAGCACGAAGTCGCTGGAGTTGAAGGCGCCTATAAAAGCTCCGATAAGGTTGATCAGAATCAGGGGTTTGATCATGGGCAGGGTGATATTCCATACCTTATGCATCGTCCCCGCCCCATCCAGGTCGGCGGCTTCGTAAAGCTCTTCGGGCACGCTCTTGAGAGCGGCCAGGTAGATCAGACACCCTGGCCCCATCCCGGCCCAGACGATGGGAATGATGATACAGAGCATAGCCAGGTGGGGATTCTGCAGCCAAGCCTGCGGCTCTATACCGAAGAATGAAACGATCTTGTTCAAAAGTCCGGCGGCGGACGGATCGTAGAAGCTCTTCCACATGAACATGACTACTATGCCGGAGATAATGGCCGGCAGATAGAAGAGCACCCGGAAGAAGACCTTGAGACGGGGCACTTCACTCAGGAAGAGGGCCAGGATAACGGGGGCGAAGAAACCCAGCAGCAGCCACAGTCCGGCGTAGTAGAAGGTGTTGAGCATGGTCTTCCAGAAGAAAGGATCGAAGAGCACATCGGCAAAGTTGTCCAGCCAGATGAGCTGTGAGCCGCCCATAATGCGGTAGTTATAGAAGGCTAGTGCGGCTCCTCTAAGCAAGGGAA
>JAQVUQ010000255.1 GCA_028699365.1 bacterium
GGGCCATGTTCTGGCAGATCACCATGTCCCTGTCCAAGCCTATCCTGGCGGTGTTGGCCCTGGGAGCTTTCACCCATGCTTACAGTGCCTTTATGTACGCCTTCACCGTCTGCCAGGACCAGAAGATGTGGACGCTGATGGTCTGGCTGTTCAAGCTGCAGCAGGGAGCCCATATGTCGGTGACCTTTGCCGCCCTGATTATAGCGGCTATACCCACGTTGATAGTCTTTATTCTCAGCCAGAACGTCATCATGAGGGGTATCATTGTGCCGCAGGAGAAATAAAAAAGAGCGATTATATGAGCTGTAGCAAGAAGATAGAAGGCAACGCCCAGGTACTAATAGAACAGCAGTAACTGGAGATAGCGTAAAATGACAAATAAACTTGTCGGAGGAAGATGTTGTGAAGATCTATGTTTGCACCGATCTGGAAGGGATCTCAGGAGTCGTTAATTTCGATCAGGCCGGCAGAGACGGCAAAGGTGGAGAATATGAAAGGGCAAGACGATTGCTTACCAATGAGGTCAACAACGTAGTCGACGCTTGCAAGGAAGCCGGAGTTGAAAAAGTTCTTGTCAACGATGGTCATAGCAGCGGTTATAATTTCATAGTTGAAGAGTTGCATCCGGAAGGAGAATATATTATCGGCGGCAATAGGAAGAGAGCTTATGAAGGGATGAATGATGACTTTGACGGAGTCATTTTTCTGGGATATCATGCCATGGCCGGAACGGAAAACGGCGTTCTGGACCATACCCAGTCATCAAGAGCATGGTATAACTACCAGGTCAATGGTGTTAGCATGGGAGAGGTAGGGCAACATGCGATTCTCGCCGGGTATAGAAAGATACCAGTGATTCTGGTTACTGGGGACACCGCCGTATGCAAAGAAGCCAAAGAATTATTGCCGGACGTTGAAACTGTGGCAGTCAAAGAAGGGTATTCTCGCACCTGTGCCAGAATAATTCCGCCTTCAAAAACGCAGGCGATGATCGGGGAAGGCGTAAAGAAAGCATTAGGTAGCATAAAAACAATGCGCCCCTACGAAATCGAATTTCCTGCCAGAGTAAGAATTGAATTTCAGACCACCGATACCGCTGACAATTACGAAAGAAACGGCTGGATACGTATTAACGGCACTATGGTGGAGAAAATTGTTGATAGGCCTCAAAGAGGGCAGGATCTAAAGATTTACTAATATAGGGTGTAGATATTTATGAAGCGATATGAAATATCTTTTGCAAGTGTAAATTCCGAATCATATCCCAAAACAATCACTGTGTTGATAGTAGAACCTGATTGTTATAATTCCGACACAGGAGCAATGCTATTTACACACGGCTGGAGCGGAAACCGTTTCCAGCATCAGGACAAAATGGTGCATACTGCAGATAAGTTCAATCTCGTCTGTGTATCAGCAGAATATCGTCAGAGCGGATATGACTTTGATACGGTAAGTGGTTTAGGGGCATACCGGCCCTATGACGCCAGCTTTTATCAGGTATTTGATGTATTGAACTCTTTAAGAGAGTTGTTTCGTCTCAAGCCCGGTATAAACCGTAGAAGAATATTTCATTATGGTGGAAGCCAGGGCGGACATATAGCTCTTCTAAGCTCAATATTTGCGCCCAATACCTTTGCTTTTGTTTATGCCTCCAGCCCGATAGTATGGCTTGACCAAAGAATCAGAGAATGGACCGGAAGGGGGTTTGCAGATTATGAATTATCGGTCAGGAACGTCATCGAACATGCAGAACTGATAAACGCCCCACTTTTTCTGGAACATGGAACAGCAGACAGCACTGTTGGCGTAGAGCATACTATGATGCTGGAGGAGAAGCTTAAACAGCTTGAAAAAAAACATGCCGTCCGATACTACGAGGATGGTGAACATAATCTTGAACCTGTAATAACAAAACTGGAAGCATTCAAATCTATGGCAGAAGATTCAATGAGTAACCTTACTGCGTCCGGACAAGATGATTTTATCAAGCAGAGTATAATAACTATACCATGCCGGGAGAGAACCTTGATAATAGACTGGTCACAAGCGCTGTCCAGCATCAGCTTATTCAGATGGCAATAAGCTTTTTACTTGTCCCTGAAAGTAACCTAAATATAGTTTAACCAGGAGGCAAAATCATGTTGTTGCACTATGATGAGAAGAGTAATGCTTTCATTCTTCAAAAAGAGGACCTCTCTGTGCTTGAATGGGAGGTTGCCCTTGAAGCCGATGGGGTGGAACGGTTAGGGAGCCCCTGTCTTATCAATGAGAATATATGCAGTACCACCTATAAGATCGATTACGGAGAGGCAGGCCTGGAATGGGTGCTGGACTTCAACACAGGCTTGGATGATAAGATTGAGATTACTTCGGTGATCAGGAATATCGGCGTGAAGCCGGTCAGTTTAGGTAAGGCCTATATATGTAAAGCCATTGATATCAGCGGTTTCGGCCAGCCCGAAGAAGATATAGTGCAACTTATGGTGCCATTGGGACAGCATCTACGGGATGTCCAAGCGGTAAAATCACCGGATAGCTGCAGAGAAAGCGGTGTGAAGATACTTCTTTACAATCGTGATCGTCAGGAAGCCGCTCTCGTAGGCTTCAGTTCATTCCAGAGAGCCCTGACCAGAGTTGTTTATGAATATGACGACCAGGTGGGGATTAAAAATCTGGCGGCGTACAGCGACTTTGCCGGCTTCGACTTGCTTCCCGGGGGGACGACGGAGACGGAGAAGTTCGTTTTTGCTTGCGGCGCCGACCCTTATCATCTACTCGAAGATTGGGCTGATAGTGTGGCTGCCGTATACCATCCCAGGTTTATACGGCAGCCGGCACTCGGGTGGGGCGGCGGCGCTTGGGTTCGAGGCAATGCCGGCGAAAGCACTGAGGAGATCGCTGTTGGAAACGTTGAGGCCATTAATAAACGTCTTAACGGTTTCGGTTTTGAATACTGCTGGATAAGCATCGCTAACCTGGAGGGCGGCAATCCCGGTGACTGGCTGAGCTGGAACAGGGGTAATCTACCCTCCGGCAGTGAGAAGCTGATCGAAGAGCTCAGTCTCAGGGGCTTTAAACTCGGCCTCTGGTGCGGACCCTTTTATGTCAGCTCGGCCCTGGAAAGTCTGGTGGAGGAGCTTAAGGCTAAAGATGCACTACTTAAGGGAACTGATGGGGAATTACTGGTGGTCCGTCCTAAGTGGGCGCATGGCGATGCAGGTAAACTCCCTCCGGAGAGACGTCCCAAGCTTTATGCCTTAGACCCTAGTCACCCTGATAACCTGAAGTTTATCCTCAAGGTCTTCAAGGCGTACCGGAAATGGGGAGTGCGTTATTATATGCTGGATTTCCTGGAGGCTGGAGCCGGCAACATCAGTCGTTTCCCCTATCCGGAGCACTATGATAGATCGAAGATTGCCGGGCCGGAGGTCTATACAACTTTCTTGCAGGAAATACGCCAAGCTGCCGGAGAGGACACCTTTATCTTAGGCAGTACCGGGCCAACAGTTCATAATGTCGGTCTGATGGATGCCATCAGAACCGGCAATGACTTCGGCGAGGGCAGACCGATCAATCCGAATTCCTTTTTCTATCCAGCCAGTTATGTAATCAACAATATGGAGTTCTGGACCGGGGCACAATGGGCGCTGGCAAACCAGGCATCCTCTTATTACACCCATGGAAAGCTATATCAGAATGATGCCGGAAATGTCTTAACAGTGGATAAGCCGATTCCATTGTCACAGGCACGGATTAACGCCACCATTCATGCTCTTACAGGCAGCTCCAGTATGCTTGGTGACGATATTCGCCATATATCGGAAGGACGACTGGAATTGATTAAAAAGACTCTGCCCAGAAGTCCGATAGCAGCTTTTCCTGTGGATCTCTTTGATCGTTGCAACGGTACCTGTCCCTCTGTCTTTCACCGCAAGATAGACATGCCCTGGGGCTCTTACGATGTAGTCGCCTCTTATAATTTCAGCCGTCAGCCTAAGGAGCTGAAGTTGGACTTAGGCAGGTTGAAGCTTGATCCGGACAAGCAGTATCTGGTCTGGGAATTCTGGAATGAGGAGTATGTGGGGCGGATTTCAGGAGCACTGCAGCTTCACCTCCCTCCCCTTACAGTACAGGTATATCGTTTGACTGAATACGTAGGGCATCCTGTGGTTTTAGCCACGGACATGCACCTGTTGATGGGTGAAATGGAGCTTCCGCAAGTTAATTGGGATAAGCAGAATATAGTGCTGAGCGGCAGAGCTGTCCGTCCCGCTGGAGAAGAGGGAAGTATTTTTATTCATGCTCCCGACAATCTATGTGTTAGGAATACCGGCGACTGTTATATCAGCAAGGATGCTCGGGACAATACGCTGGTGATTCGCGTGAAGCTTGATTTTACGTCCGGAGACGGAAATTGGAGGATTGCCTTTGAGCCGCTCTCCGAAGTCCTGGATATGAATAAACTTGATTTAGCCTGAGGCGATACTTATAGATAGCCTCAGTTCCTGGCATATATACTGAAATGATAGGAGGAGATCATGCAATTACCGCCGATACGGGCTGGCTTCGTGGGCTTTGGCGAGGTCAATACCCCGCGCGAGATCATCGAACGTAAGTGTTTGTTGGCTGAAAAACGTCTGTCTGCGCTGGGTCTGGAGTTGGTACG
>JAQVUQ010000256.1:0-1385 GCA_028699365.1 bacterium
TCGGTATCATACATTTGGGTTAAAATTTGCAAGTTGACACCGATTCTCTCCGCTACATCCTTGAACTCGTTGACAATTCTCATAAGACGCGGGAAAGACGGGAACGCGCTGATTTCGCTGGGCAGGCCTTGCTTACCTGAATAGTCCAAGATAAAATTAACGGAAACGGGAGCAACGTTCCGGGCAATAAAAGTGCCTCTGGATTTATATTTCTTGACCCAGCCTTCCGCTTCAAGCTCATCAAGAGCCCGCCTGGCGGTGATGGTGCTGACATCAAAACGAGTGCAGATCTCATCGTAAGACAGGAAACGATCTCCGACTCTCATATTGCCGGCTATGATATCGGCACGCAGAGTATCAACTATGTTTTCCCATAACGTCTTGCTCATATGCATTATATATCATACGCAAGGTTGCAGGTCAAGCAATTATATATCAGGTTGCGTGCGATTACTGCCCGTATTTTTCAGTGTATCTCCTGTGCGCCCGGGCCACTTCTTCATCAGGGATAATATCAGGCTCACCTATCTGCAGGGCAAGATGCACAGTCTTTGCTATATCCTCCAGCATCACGGCCGCCTTAAATGCGGACTGCACGCTCGGGCCTATGGTGAAGACTCCGTGGTTCTTCATGAGGATGGCGGGGCTGGTGCCGATCCTGGCTACTATCTCCTGCCCTATCTCCTCCCCCCCGATCCTGGCGTAGGCGGAGACGGGGATCGCGCCGCCGAACTCATCCGCCATTGCAGTCAGATATACGGGGATCGGCTTACCAAGTGCCGCGAAGGCGGTGGCATAGTTGGAGTGCGTGTGAATTACGCTGTTAACCGCAGACATGTGCCGGTAGACATAGAGATGAGTGGGAGTGTCTACCGATGGCTTGTACTGTCCCTCTATGATATTGCCCTCGAGGTCTACCACGGACATGTCGCCGGGCTCCAGGCATTCAAAGCTCACGCCGGAGGGCTTTATGACCACATAGCCCGTCTCAGGATCTCTCCCCGAGACATTGCCGCTGGTCATGGTAACAAGCCCATGTGTGATGAGCGCTTTGTTGTATTTACATACTGTCAGTTTCAGTTCTTCCAGCATCTTTCTCTTCCTTTATTTATCTAGATACCGATTATTCTTTCGGCGTTCTCGTGTAATATCCTCTTGCATACTTCAAGAGGCAGGCTCAAGCCCTGTATGGAGTAGCCTCCGATCTTCCTTTTGAACGGCGGGTTTACCTGTACGCCGTCCGTGGTGAGGAAGCTTATATGCGAGTTGATGAAATCTACGCTTGTTTCCACGTACTTATCTTCCGGCTCAGTTCCATCGAGGGAAATTTCGTACGGCTGGTAGAGACACTGGGCCTGCATCCCTGTGGGGATGTTTGTGTCATC
>JAQVUQ010000256.1:1395-4652 GCA_028699365.1 bacterium
CTGTCCTGATACTCTATGAGAAACTCTCTTGATCTTGACGCATGTCTCCCGGGTAAGCCCATAACCGGCACCCTTGCGGAAAGGTCGTAGTAGAGGTTAGGCATCTCGTCCAGGTCGTCTGCGGCTGCATCCAGATTCTCCGATTTGCTCCCGATGTGGGGGCAGATAAAGGTTGTCTCCGGGTGCCTGCGTATGACTTCATTTCTCTCCGCCAGGAGTTCGGCAGGGCTTGGACAGCCTTTCCGGTAGTAGCTCCACCAGGCGTATTCTCCGTAGAGTACGCCTCCCCAGAAGTTGGCTT
This sequence comes from bacterium, assembly GCA_028699365.1. Classification (GTDB taxonomy): domain Bacteria; phylum UBP13; class UBA5359; order UBA5359; family UBA5359; genus UBA5359. The sequence continues at coordinate 1,697 of JAQVUQ010000256.1, forward strand.
CGTTTACCGGCTCCCAGAAGGCAGGGGGATCGGCTACATGGATGAGCACCGGGAGGCCGAGTTCGCCTGTCTTTGACCATATCGGGTCCAGCCGTTCGTCGTTTATTCGCCAGAGTTCGCCCTTCTCGTCTCTGTAGTCGAGGCCCAGGGCTTTGTATATTTTGATGCCCTTGATGCCGGCTTCTATGTCTCTCTCCAGTTGTTCGGCTGCGCTAACAGCAAAGCCGTCTTCGTTGATTCGACTCCAGTCTATGTTTCCGAAGACCGTGAACCTGCCGGGATAGCTGTTGAATACTTCCATATGCTCCCGTAATGTCCGGCCGAAACCGTCGTGCCACTCCAGGGTGACGATCTTTTCTATCCCGCATCTGTCCATCGTTTGGACGGCCAGGTCTGCGTACTGCGGGTATACATGGGTATGTGCGTCTATGATGCGCATGTCAGTAATCCAGGTTCTCGCAGAACTCTATCCTTACCTGTTTGAAATACTGTATCTGCTCACTAAGAAGATCTTCGTGGGCGGAGTCGCCGTGGAAGAAATCGAGTATGCCGTGAGCTGATGCCATGTCCGGGAACTCGCACTGCCAGACCAAGGTGTTGCAGGGTTCGCTGCCGGAGACAGGGCGCATTCTCTTTCCTTTGGGGTAGTCCGGGCGTGTCGCTTCCAGTTGCGCGAACTTCTTCTCTAGTTCCAGGAACTCCTTCTCATGGCTTGCGTCATATTGCTGGTATATTCTCATTGTTATGCTCATATTCGCCCCCTTAGAAAGCCCTGCACGGCACCGTTTACCGGTATGCTGTTATCTCCTGCGAATGCCTGCAGCGATTTACGGTTTATCTCCTTGTTTATGGTGTGCGGCGAGGTTACGGACATGGCGCCTGTCAGCGAGCCGAGATAGGCCGCATCCTTGAGATCCAGCCCGGCTGTAAGGCCTGCGATTATCCCGGATACGTATGCATCCCCCGCTCCTGCCGTGCTCTCTGCCTTTACTCTATGCACGGGTATGTGATGCAGTATGTTTCCGTCCCGGCACCAACTCCCTTTGGAGCCTGCCGTTATGGATATCTGCATCTTAGGGTTCTTTCTTGCAACCGCCTGCACGCATCCCTCCACTATCTCTTCGGGGGTGCGGCTCTCAGGGTTCATCCGGGCGATGGCGCCTGCTTCGTCCAGGTTGATGGCAAGGAGATCTGTTTGCGCCAGCATATCATTTATGCCGCCCGCCTGTATCTCTTCGCTTGTGAACGACGCTACCCTCAGGAAGCCGTGCTCTGTTGCCAATCGCAGAAGCTCCGCTCGCGCCTGCAGGGAGACCTCCGGGACTGCAAGCGCTATACCCATCCCTTTGTAACTATTGAACTCTTCTTCGGCCTCCGCTATAAAGACGGCATCTACTTCGGAGCAGGCGGAGTCGGTTGTGGTCATGTTGCCGCCGCTCCCATCCGGGTAGATGTAGCAGAACGAGAAGAGCGTAGGCAGGGTTTGGGACTTTCGGACGTATCTCAGGTTCAGACCGGCTTCGCTCATCTCCCCAAACAGCCTGTCTCCGGCGTCGTCTGCGCCTACTTTGCCTATCGGTACGGTTTTGAAGTCTGCACCGAGCAGAGCCTGCACATAATGGGATATGATGTGCAGCTTGCAGTAATCTCTTCTGTCGAGAAACCTGCCCCCTCTGCTTTCCTCTCTCCCCAGAGTATGGTTGCCCTCCAGCAGAAAGAAGCTCCCTGTACCTATCCCTCCTGCCCCGATCATGGCATTATATCGGTAATCCGACACCTTTACTTAACCCCCAGATCCCACTCGGGATGTTCACTTATAGGATGTGTTGCCGTTACCACCGTGGCTGTGATCAGCGCATCCGGATGCTCCTGCAGAAGCGTGATAGGGTATTCAGGGGTTACATCACTGAATAGTGCCACTCTTAGCGCCGTAGCTTTCCATGCGCCCGTGTCGCTGAAAAGGCGTACCTTCTTTGCGGATAGGCACTCCTTGACCCCCAGTGTTACGGACATGGGCGGCACGAACTGGTAGGCGGCGCCGAATGTTCTCTGCGCCAGTGCCATGATGGTGTCCAGGTTATTGTCCTGCACCCGGACGGTGGAGTTTCGGACATCATCTACGGTTATCTTGCTGAAAGGATGCCGCCTGGCCTGATTATAGGCTATATGTCCGTCCTGTCCCCAACCTCCGTAGGTGATATCTATCGGCGCCTCCGCTATCCTGGCCTCTATCTCCGGTATAAGATGCGGCCTGGCCCAGACTCTGTTCTCTTCGGGTACTGCCAGCTCAGGGTCTACTGGATTGTAGAATTGCTCTATCATGAAGCCTCTGAAGCTGTATGGGTGTCCCAGCGGTATCTCCCTGCCCTGCCAGTCCAGGCATTCATCCATGTGGAATACTACCAGGTTCTTAAGGCTGACTCTCTCTGCATTCACCAGAGCCGTAAACGGCTTGTACCAGCACGCAGGGCCGCACGGTATGATGGCACGGGTGGGTTCTCCCTGTGCATTATGAGTTTTGATCTCGTCTGCGAGTTCCCGGGCCATGATGGCTCCCATCTCTGCCGAGTCCCGGCACAGCCTGAACGGTGTGCGCCTGGCAGGATGGTTCTCCAGTTCCTGATACGGGATACTGCACCAGGTATATAGATCTTTTATAGCTATATCCGTCATGTTTTCTCCTTTGCTTATTCACTGCAATCATGTGGAATTAGGGCAAAAGCTGAAGGAGACGGGAAGGCATGTCAGGGTGCCTTATTCTCCTACAAGGCCTTGCTAATATACATTATAATCATACACACATTTACAAGTCAAGCAATTATATACCAGGGGGTGCGTGTATTATTCTTTGGGAACATCTAAGCAAGCGCCGTCTTTTGCCTGTTCCAGAAATCCTGCCATTTCTTGTTCTTGATATAGAGACGCAGGTTTAGAATGTTCTGTGCTCCAGCTATGC
>JAQVUQ010000257.1 GCA_028699365.1 bacterium
TGTTAAAGAGGCCGGAATGATTAAGCGGGGAGAAATAGCGCCTAGCCGCGTTTTTAAATATGACGCTCCCGATATCAAGGCCATCAGACAAAAATTAAATGTTTCACAGACGAAGTTTGCCCGGCTGATAGGCGTTAGTCCCGCAACCTTGCGTAATTGGGAACAGGGCAGACGTAAGCCCGAAGGCCCGGCAAAAGCGCTATTGCAAGTTGTCGCTAAGAATCCTTCGGCAGTCCTTGAGGCTTTACATTCGCATTAGTAGCCCTGCTCTTTAGCCGCTTCTCTTTTGCTTCTGCGAAACATGTAGAGGCTATGCAGATTCCCGGAGGAGAAGAAACAAGAGGTTATCACATTTTGCGGCAACCTTAAGACGTTGAAGTTTTCGTCGGTACTTCCTTATACCTTTACCGAGTAGGGTCAAGGATCAGGTCTACATTCTTGACAAAAACCGTTTGTCAGGTGACGACTAGGGGGTGTTGCTGATATCCTTAACTAACTACCGTACCAAGGATATTGGGCCGAAGGGACAGTTAATCAATTTAGTCAAGTACGTCCCTAATTACATAAAGAGATGCGAGATACACTGCCCCGCCGGTTATCTTTCCCAACGTTATTTACCAGGCTCCTTCGGGGCCTGGTTTTTATACCATATAGTAATCGAGAAAGACCCGAACAGAGACTATATTCAGAGTATCTCTCTATTCGGTTCAGTTCTGCATGGGGATAACCAGGATGACAGCGATATAGATCTGCTGATAGAGCCCCGTAAAGCAATGGGCTTTTTCAAGCTTGTTGAGATTCAACTTAATCTGGAGAAGGAACTGGGACACAGGGTTGACCTTGTTACCAGAAAATCGATTAGTAAGCACTTTCGAGACAAAGTAATTGATGAAGCCGAGAAAGTCTATGACCACGCATGACGATAGGGTGTACATTAGTTTATAACTAAACAATTGCTTTGAGACTAAGGCAAGAGCCATCAAGATCATACAATCCACCTGCCAAATGTAAAACAAAGCGTAATTCCTCTGACGGCATGGACAGAAAAGTTTTGATTTCGTTCAACCAGTCCAGTCAAATTATGTACCACCGCTTTTATGGCCCCGCGAGAGTGGGGCTTTTGTTTTGGCCGGCGGATGCTTTGCAAACAGTCTTAAACCTTGCTATGATTTAATAGATGTAATTAACCGCATATCGTAAGTAGCCATATGAATTGTTCAGTTAATCGACCCGTATCAAATACTATGAGCGTTGTAGGAGGACAGCATAATGAAAATGCATATGGTCGTCAATCTGTTCCGGGGTCTGTTTGTAGCATTAGTTGTGATTCTGTTTACATCGGTTGCATATCCTGATAGCGGAAGCCCGGATTGTGAGGGTGATACTCATTGTTGGGAGATATCTCTGCAATTTATGATAAAGGCTCGCGAACTGGATACATCCGGAAAATGGCGTGAAGCTGTCGAGATACTATCATCAAATATAGCGAAAGCTCCATATACCTGGCCTTCACTTGTTTTAGCCGAAAAACCGGTGACGTGGGAGGCTTATCGCACACTCAGTGATATATTGATGCGGGAAGAACCTGAAAAAGCCGAAGGGTACTTATATAACGGTATTGCCAAGGCTGTTGATGAAGATTATGCCGGGGCTGAGACAGCTTTTACTAAAGGTGCTGCACTTGTCCCCAAAAACGCCGACCTGCAGTTTGCCATCGGCTGGTCTATTATCAGACAGGATAGGGCGAATGCTTCCTGTAAGAAAAAGGTGAGTAGTATACTCCGTGCGCTTCCTTATTTTGAAGCGGCATTGAAAATTGATCCCAGGCATAAGATGTCACTGTGTGCTGCCGGATATGCCAATACACATCTTGCTGAAGCAATTAACTATGACAAAGGCTATACACCGGCATCATATAAAGAGATTATTCCTTATATGGAACGATCGATAAGCTATCTGGAAGAATATATAAAGCTGTATGGAGAGAGCATGCGTATCCATATACATCTATATGATATATGTCGCCAATTAAAGAAATGGAACAGTGCTGCCCGGCATTTGGATGCGGCCATAAAGATGGCTCCAAAAGACGGCAATATGCATGATTATCTTGAGTTTAACGTAAGAAGGCTGGAAAGGGAAAAAGCTGAAGATCTTAAAAAAAGCGGGCAACGATAAGCGCATGCCTTTTAGCTAAACCAGGTATACGGTTGCTGTTCCAGGTGGCATTATTTCGGTGTAACGAAATCCCTCTTCAAACGTATTACTATATAGAACAACCAGGATACCGGGAGTATCAGGCATGAAAAAGAGAATTGTATTTGTCGTAGGGCTGGTCATTTGCATCGGCGCTGCCGTCTATGGCCTGAAAGCTTTTACAGTAAAGCGTTCTTCCGAGCCTTCCTCCAAGCCGGCAATCGATGTCGATTCGGGACAGTTGAAGCATACCCGGATTGTAGCCGTGCCGAGTATGCCGTTTGAGAAGGGCAAGAATGTGATCTGGTGTGTCTCTTTTCAAGCAGCCTGGAAAGCGTTGCAGAAGGATATTGCTAAAGGTCCGGTTAAGTTAAAAGGAGCAGATGAATTGTGCACGCTTCTCAACCGGGCTGATGATGTAAAGGAGCTTGTGCCGGAGAACTCTCTGTATGCTAAGGCCGGATGGGTTCGGGATGGCGTCATCGAAACAATACGTAATGATGTAGGCGGAATGTTTCCTGAAAAGGAGCCGCCATCATTTCCCGGAGCAGTCCCGGAATCCTGCATAGCCTATGCTTATCTGGAAAGCCATGTACCCTTTGCCATGCCTTATTTTCAGAACCGGGAACCGCTGGAATTCAAAGATGCCCAAGGGCGTAAAACTGCTGTCAGCTCTTTTGGAATACGCAGGGAGGACAGCAGCAAGTATTACAAACTTCGCAAGCAGCCGACGCCTCTCTACGTGGCTATGGACAATAAGTTCAGAATGACCGAATGTGCCATCGATCTGGATAAAGCTTCACCGGTTCAGGTTGTTGTTGCCCTGACGGAGCGCCGGCGGACACTGGAAGAAACCCTGGCCTCGCTTGAGAAGAAGATATCTTCACCTGATGCACTAAAGTATGTATACGAGTTCAGCAGCAGCGATGTTCTGCTTGTGCCTGATATCTCATGGCATATAACTCACCATTTTACCGAACTGGAGGGGCGAACCGCTACTAGCACTTGCCTGCGGGGATATCCTCTATCTGAGGCTCGACAGGATATTGCCTTTCGTCTCGACCGCAGCGGGTCGGAACTGAAATCAGAGGCGAAAGTGGTTATGTCCTGTCTCCCGGCATCGTATATATTCGACCGCCCCTTTCTGGTATACATGAAGCGGCGCAATGCGGACAAGCCGTTTTTCGCCATGTGGATTGATAACGCCGAGCTGCTACAGATGTGGGAGCCTCCAGCCACTCCTTTGCAGATAATACGAGATGCCCTGCTCAGCAGGACATAGATACTGCTATCCAGGAAAGGCCGTGATGTAGAGATGACGATAATAGTTTTCTACCTGCTGGCGATCTTTATTTCACTTTACTTTGCGATACCCATCAGCGCGCAACACGGTATACTCGAAGTACCTTTATTGCTGGGTTTCTCTCTTTTTCATTTTGGCCCCTGTCTTATTATTGGTGCCATACTCTTCAAGAAGCCCCGTGTGGCTATGTTGATCTCGGCCATTGGGTGCATTGTTATAGGCATTGTTTTGATATTAAAGTTTAAGTGCAGATAGGTCTTTAGCCGGCTATATTGATGCTTTTAGAAGAGTATTCATGCTTCTTCAACGAATGCTAAAAAGCGGATTCCGGGCAAACGTGCCACCGAACTTACGCAAAATATGCCTTGCATAATAATCACATAGAGGGGTATAATGAAATCAATAGGGAAGGTAATTGAGGGCAGAACTGGCAGCTGCCACACCTGAAAGGGTCTGAAGAGATGCGGGATACGCCGCCCCGCCGATTATCTTCCCTAAAGTTACTGAACAGGCTCCTTGCGAGCCTGTTTTGGGATATCGCACAAATACAGCGTTCTTTGAAAGCCGCGAGTGCTGAGGGCACGACACATTCGTGTGGGGCAGGCTGGCCGGTGGCACGCAGCCGAAATGGAGGTGTTGCCTATGGTCAAACAAGTGCATAGTAAGGCTAAGAATTTAGTGCCTGCTATCTTGGTGTCGATCAGTTGGTTAGCGTTTGCTGCTGGTATGCAGGTTACAGATCCGGTTGCGAAAATTGCGCTGCTGTCGCTTGCCAGGGTCCTGCCCTGAGCACTCGAAGGTAGATAGAATTAAGTTGTTTACAATCACTCAATAAATTATGAGTGCGAGTACATAGTGTAAAGCCATTCATGTGCGTAGGGTTGGCACATTTAACATCTGTTGAAAACACACTAAAAATGAAAAATGGCAATTATTCTCGGTTGACAGAGCCATTTTTCAGTAATATACCAGCTAAAGTCATGCAGTTTTCGGGTAAAGTTGAAAGAAAGTAGGAAGGCATGTTAGGATACCTCTTGAAAGACACCGCGATGCTTAACAGCCGCGGGTTTATATCGCAGCCAAACATCATAGTAATCGA
>JAQVUQ010000258.1 GCA_028699365.1 bacterium
GGACTCATTCCGATTACTCGGGACTGGCAACGGAAGCGGCAAGGAGAGTTCTGGTAGAACTTCCCCGTGTATTGGGAGCTTACTCTGATCGAATAGTTCTGGTTGGCGGCTCGGTTCCACCATTGCTATTGCCTAAATCGGCAAGTGAGCATGTTGGCACTATTGATGTCGATCTTGCAATAGACCATACATCTATTACCGGTGAAGAATACAAGGAGATCGAAGAATTACTACTGGCAGCAGGCTATGTTCAGGGCGAGAAGTCTTATGTCTTTCTCAAGACGCTGGATATCGGTGGCTCCCTTGCAACTGTTCAGGTTGAGTTGCTGGCAGGACAGTATAACGGCACTGGAAAGCGGCATAGAACTCAGAGATTACAGGGCATCCGGGCTATGAAGATGCGTGGATGTGACCTTGCATTCCAAATGTGTCAGGAAGTGAAGATCGAAGGCATTTTGCCCAACGGAGCTTGCGATTTTGCGATGGTGCGTGTGCCGACAATGGCTGCTTACCTGAGCATGAAAGGCATAGCACTTGCCGGACGCCGGAAACTTAAAGATGCTTATGATATATATTTTTGCATAGCTAATTGCGAGGATTTAGATGCGCTGGCCGATGAGGTAAGATCATCTCTGGGGCATAAGCTGATACGTGAAGGTATTGAGAACATTGCAGACAAATTTGCCTCTGAGAGACATGTTGGCCCGATGGAAGTAGCAGAGTTTGATGATACTGCCGATGAGGAGGCTAAGCCGATACTGCGCCAGGATGCATACCAGGTTGTAAACCGTCTGATAGAGAGGTTGGGGCTATAATCATACGGATGAACAAATCGTTATCATCTGATACGTGTGAGTTCTTAGTAGACACTTCTCGCATAGCACATAAGAGAGACGAACGGGATCAGGCCTTGAAAGTAACACTTTTAAGGCCTAAAGTAGATGCATGGCAAGACAACTCTTAACTCGACCATGATGGAAATCGGAAGTCTGTCTCCGGTTCTAATTGTTGATACATACAAGGAATTTACGTATAGCACATATTATAGCTATAGCATCTTTCAGCAATTCGCTGAAACTAACCATATCAATGAAATACCCCAATATTTATCTTGACAGCAAATATATTTCAGTGTTATGCTGGATTTCAACAAACAGTTGAAATTGGTGATTACAGTGAAATTGGAAACTGAGTTGATACGGAAGACAGAGCAGGCGTTGTGCCGTTGCCTGTCGGACGTGTCGTTTGTTAAGATTGAGGAGCTTCAGATAGAACCTGCTGTTATCAATGGGCAACCGGATATGCTCGCCAGGTTGAAGCTTCCCAGCGGTGAGACCAATCTAGTCGTGGTGGTGAAATCAAACGGCCAGCCGCGCATTGCAAGAGGTGCCGTTGATCAGATCATCCATGTCGCCCGGGACGTTCCTAATGCATACGGCGTCTTCATAGCTCCGTATATTTCCCCCAAGTCCGCTGAGATATGTACACAACAGAACATTGGCTATCTTGATTTTGCAGGCAACTGCCGTCTCAGTTTCTGGCCGGTTTACATAAAATCCCAGGGCGAGAATAATCCATTTGCCCAAAAGCGTGGATTACGGTCTCTTTACTCGCCGTCTTCTGTCAAGACTGCCACCATACTGAGGTTGCTGTTGGAAAATCCGAAACGCGTATGGAAGATCCGGGAACTTGCTGATACGGCCGGTGTAAGCCTGGGGCAGGCATCGAATGTAAAAAGATGGTTGGAAGATCGCGAATGGCTCCAGCCGGAGACAGAGGGGTTCCTATTGACAGACCCTTCATCTCTGTTATCCGATTGGGCAGATAACTATGATTCTAAGTGCAACATGGTAAGAGATTTCTACTCGATGAAGTCCATACCGGAGATTGAATCTGACTTAGCGGAATTTTGCGGTGAAGAGAGCATACGCTATGCTTTGACGGGAATTGCAGGCGGTGCCAGATACGCTCCAGCCGTCCGTTATCAGCGTACAACAGCATATATTGCGGACTATGAGATTGATAAGGTAGCAACAGCTCTTGGTCTGAAAGAAGTGCCGACCGGCGCAAATGCGAGGCTTATGTCACCATGTGATGAGAATGTCTTCTACGGTTCCCAGCTTATTAAGGATGCCTGGATAGCTTCTCCAACCCAGGTCTATCTTGACTTGCGCAATACGCCTGGCCGAGGTGAAGAAGCAGCCGAAGCCTTACTGAGGAAGGAGATAGAGCCGAAATGGCGGTAACTCAGGCGGATTATTCAGGTGAACATGTCGAGGCTGCGAGGTCTGTAATCCTGGAGTTGACCCGTCTGCTGGGTGAATACAGGGACGACATAGTGGTCATCGGCGGATGGGTCCCGGAATTATTACTTTCGGGACATGTGGGCAGCATTGATGTGGACTTGGCATTGAATCATCTGAAACTCCAGGAAGCCGGTTACAGTTATGCCACAATTGAGAGGTTGCTTCTGTCCAGGGGATACAGAAAGGGTGAGGAACAGCCTTACAGATTCTACCGTACCGTGACCGTTAGCGGCGAGGAGATCGATGTTGAAGTCGATTTACTTGCTGGTGAATATGAAGGCACAGGCAGGAGCCGACGCCATCAGAGCATTCAGGATATCAAAGCAAGGAAGGCACGCGGTTGTGAACTTGCTTTCGATCTGACATCCGAGGTTACTGTCTCAGGTTGTCTTCCGGATGGCGGTAAGGATACGGTCAAGATCAGGGTGGCATCCATAGTGCCGTTTATCGTAATGAAGGGCATGGCCCTGTATGATCGGCTTAAGGAGAAGGATGCTTACGATGTTTACTTCTGCCTCAAGAACTATCTTGGCGGTGTAGATGCGCTTATCGAGGAATTCCGTCCGCATGTGTCGCACGGCCTTGTCATGGAAGCGTTGGACAAGATCGCGCAGAAGTTTGCCACACATGAGCATGTGGGACCAGTCCATGTGGCTGACTTTCTAGAGATAGAGGATGCGGAAGCACGTGAGTTTCTCCAGCGTGACGCTTTCGAGCGCGTGAATTACTTAATCGGCAAGCTGACAATGGAATGAAACGGTGACGGTAGAGGCAAGGTTGTGCGATGTAGGCAACTAAGATACGGTGGTAGCAGCATAAAGTCTTGTGTTTTAAATGAGAACTACCAGGAGGTTTGACAATATGAACCGTAGTGAAATCAGACGTATAATAGGTGATCTGGATATCCGTCGTCTCCGTAAGCCATTGGAGGAAGCAGGATTTGGGCCTGTTCCGGTTGTTGTCGGCGATCTCTTTGCCACCGGCTGTTACTTCGTAAAATTAGGCAAGAAGACCCTTGGCCATAAGCTTTGTTATACTGCTTTGCGTGCCTACAGTATCGAGGAAGATCTTATCCGAAGAATACTGAGTGGAGTTGATGAGCATCCTGAAGAAATGACAACTCTACTCAACCCACATTTGGAAGTTCCAGATTGGTTATTCGGTAATGAAGAGGTTTGATGCAGTAAAAATGACAAGCGAGCGAAGCATTGTTGAATAGCATCTATTTATAGTGTATTTTCACTATATGCCAACTTTCACTATACAATGAAAGTAACGATTTTAGTGAAACAAAGAGCCTAAATGGGATAACCTCCAGAGTGATGACTGACAGATCGTTACTGTAACGAAATGCTATTTGGAAACGTAGTATACAGAGAGACATCTCTTATTTAGATGATGAGGCTGCCGGTATGATACACAGCAACGTCAGGGAAGATGCAGACGATGCCATTGTCTATATAGGCGATATGGCTATAAGAGGGTTCATATTTGAAGATGAACTGTGTCCACAATGTGGCCACAGGCAGATTTATCACGAGGATTATGACGCAGAGTTCTGCCCTATCTGCAATATCTGGCTTATTAGTGCTTGCACTGATAAAAAGTGTTCCTATTGTAAAGACCGTCCCAAGAAGCCCTTGAATACTGTAACATCTGATTCGGATTCAGCGTCGAATTTAGATGTGGAAGCAAGTTCTGACTTGAAAACGGAATCTCGCAAAAGGATAACGCTCAAGCGGATTATCGAGATTTTACTTGATAAAATGCATCAATAGGTATAAATTTCTTATACCTTACGACCATATATGTCAAGTGATGGATCGTGAACAACGGAAACATAAACCCAGGATTCTGCATTATATGGAGCGTGGCAGACATATATGAACAGACTCAAGGAGGCAACTCCGAGCGAAATATTCAACAATACCAAGGATCGTCGGGAGCGCAACAGACTGGTTTACGAGGCATGGCATGATTACCGCTATACACAGAAAGAGATTGCTGCATTTCTGATTGTGCATTACTCTCTTGTGAGCAGGATAGTGGCTGTTGAAAAACAAAAAAGTGTTGTTTCCGAGGTCTGACGCTGAGGCTGGTTTGTCAAAAGGTACTATTGACTATCGCTTTCTCAACCATTATAGTTGAATTATCAAAATTCAACTATAATGGTTGAGAAAATAGGCTGCATTTAGTGAAAAAGATAGCCTTAATAGGGGATTTAGTTGCATCCAGGAAGATTGCAAACAGGGCTGCTTTTCAGGCATCGTTGTTGGCTACTCTTA
>JAQVUQ010000259.1 GCA_028699365.1 bacterium
TTGTTGCCGCCGGATGCGGCCGGCCCACCGGCTCCACCGGAACCGGAGCGGGAGAACCGACCTCCATCCAGGTCAAGGGGTCGGACACCATGGTGAATCTGACACAGGCCTGGGCCGAAGCCTATATGCAAACGCACCCCGAGGCCTCTATAGCCGTCACCGGCGGCGGCTCCGGCACAGGCATAGCGGCTCTGCTCAATGGAACCACCGATATAGCCATCGCGTCCAGGGATATCAAGGAGAAGGAGATCTCTCAGGGCAGGGCCAAAGGGATAGAGCCGGTTGAAAGCGCGGTGGCTCTGGACGGCATAGCCGTTATAGTCAATCCGGTCAATAAGATCGCAAAGCTCGACGTGGACCAACTGTCCGCCATATTTACCGGCAAAACGGTCAACTGGAGCGAGGTAGGCGGGACGGGCAAAAAGATTGTAGCCTTATCGCGTGATCGCAGCTCCGGCACCCACGTCTTCTTTCTGGAGCATGTCCTGCGTAAAGGCAACGAGAAGGGCCCGGAGGAATACGGCAACAACGTGCTGCTGCTGCCTTCCAGCCAGGCTATCGTCGATGAGGTTGCACAGAGCGCCGACGCTATAGGCTACATAGGCCTGGGATATCTGTCGGATAAGGTGAAAAGCGTGGCTGTGGCGGGAAGCAAAGAGGCCGATTATGTAGCGCCGTCAGTGGATAACGTCCGCAGCAAAGCCTATCCCATATCCAGATCCCTGCTGATGTATACCAACGGAGCGCCGCAGGGAGCTATTAAAGATTTCATCGACTACGTTCTCAGCCCGGAGGGACAGAAGATAGTCGAAGAGCAGGGCTTTGTTCCCATCAAACAATAAAAAAGTGGGTATATGACTGGTGATGCCAAAGCGGGAAAGCCGTAATCAGCCATCAGTGTGGGGGAGGGAAGACGATTTGGCTATCGAAAGGTCGCTGACGATAGACAGTATTGATGTTAAAAAAAGCCGCAGGTCAGGGCGATGGTCGGAATGGGTTATCGAACGCGTCATCCAGGCAAGCGGTCTGCTGACCATAGTGTTCATCGTGCTGATCTTCGTCTTCCTGCTGAAGGATTCGCTGCCCTTATTCAAGACGCACTCGCTCACGGCGCTCCTGACGGGCAGGGACTGGTATCCCATATCCGATCCGGCCCGCTTCGGCCTGGTTCCCCTGCTGGCCGGTTCTCTGGCCGTTACTCTGGGTTCCATAGTCATTGCCGTGCCTCTGGGCGTGGCGGCGGCCATATACCTGGCCGAGGTGGCCAGGCCGTCGATCAGAGAGAGCGTGAAGCCTGTAGTTGAAATGCTGGCTGCCATACCCTCGGTGGTATTCGGTTTTATCGGACTGCTGATCCTGGCGCCGTATGTAAAGAGCCTTTTCGATCTGCCTACGGGCCTGACCGCCATGACCGGCTCTATTATGCTGGCCTTCATGGCCCTGCCCACCATCATCAGCATTTCCGAAGACGCCATATCCGCCGTGCCGCGGGAATACAGAGAGGCGTCGCTGGCTCTGGGTGCCACCCAGTGGCAGACCATAAGCCGGGTTATGGTCCCGGCTGCCCTGTCCGGTATCACTGCTGCCGTCATGCTGGGCATAGGCAGGGTCATAGGCGAGACCATGACCGTCCTGATGGTCACCGGCAATGCCGCGCTTATACCGCACAGCATTACCCAGCCCGTACGGACCATGACCGCCACCATCGCAGCCGAGATGGGAGAGACCGTTCAATACTCGGAACACTATTTTGCTCTCTTCTCCATCGGCGCCGTGCTCTTTGTGATAACCTTTGCCATCAACTTTACGGCCGATATAGTGCTGCACAGATTCAGGAGGGTGGGACGATGAGGCCTCGCGGTGCAGGGGAGTGGCTGGCCTACGGCCTGCTCTATCTATCCATCATTCTTGTCACCCTGCCGGTAGCGGCGGTGCTGTTTATCGTCATCAGCCGCGGCTACAGCGCCATAAGCTGGGAGTTCCTGACGGCTATGCCCAGAATGGGCATGCGCGCCGGGGGCATTTTTCCGGCCATTATGGGCACGCTGCTGCTGGTGCTGGGAACAGTAGCCATAGCGCTGCCGCTGGGCGTTATGGCCGCCATCTATCTGTCCGAATACGCCAGCCGCGGCCGTCTCAACCGTCTTATTCACCTGGCCATAGTAAATCTGGCCGGTGTGCCGTCGGTAGTTTACGGCCTCTTCGGCCTGGGAGCCTTTGTGCTCTTCCTGAAACTTGGAGTTTCGCTTCTGGCTGGATGCCTGACGCTGGCGTTGATGATACTGCCGGTTATCATAACCGCTTCAGAGGAGGCGCTCCAGGCGGTGCCGCAATCTTTCCGGGAGGCATCGCTGGCGTTGGGAGCTACCCGCTGGAAGACGATATGGAATGTGGTGCTGCCGTCGGCCCTGCCCGGCATACTGACCGGGGCTATTCTTGGCGTGGGCAGAGCGGCCGGGGAAACGGCGCCGATTCTCTTTACGGCAGCAGCCTTCTTTCTGCCGCGACTGCCTAAATCGATCTTCGATCAGGTGATGGCTCTGCCGTATCATCTCTACATCATAGCCACACAGGTGCCGAATATCTCGCAAAGCGTGCAGTACGGGACGGCGTTGGTTCTGGTGGGCCTGGTGCTGCTGGTCAACGCTTCCGCCATAGTGTTGAGAAGCTATATCAGACGGCGCAGAAGCTGGTAAGGAGAGGTAAGAGATAAATGGAAACGACCGCATGCATAATCGATGTCGCCGGGCTCAATTTCTACTACGGAAAGTTCCAGGCGCTGAAGGACATAAGCCTGCAATTGGAGCCCAGGAAGATAACCGCTTTTATCGGGCCGTCCGGCTGTGGGAAGTCCACCTTTTTGAGGACTCTCAACCGTATGAACGATCTCATAGCGGGAGTTCGTATCGATGGCAAGGTTATGATAGACGGGCGCGATATATACGCTCCGGACATGGATGTGGTGGAGTTGCGGCGCCGGGTAGGTATGGTATTTCAGCGTCCCAACCCTTTCCCTATGAGCATATTCGACAATATAACCTACGCTCCCAGAATGAAGGGGCAGCACAAGGGCCTGGATGATCTGGTGGAGCGCACCCTTATCAAAGCGGCGCTATGGGACGAAGCCAAGGACAAACTCAAGGCTTCTGCTCTCTCCCTCTCCGGCGGACAGCAGCAGCGTCTCTGTATAGCCAGGGCTCTGGCGGCCGATCCCGGCATCCTGCTGATGGACGAGCCCTGCTCCGCCCTGGACCCGGTCTCCACTCTCAGGATAGAGGATTTGATGCAGAGTTTGAAGAACGAATATACCATACTTATCGTTACCCACAATATGCAGCAGGCAGCCCGTGTATCGGATTACACCGGCTTCTTTCTGTCCGGAGAACTGATAGAGTTTGGTGATTCCAACAAGATATTCACCAAACCGGACGATAAGAGAACGGAAGATTACATCACCGGCCGTTTCGGCTGAAGGGACGTACTTGACTAACTTGACTAACTGACCAGAAGGCTGTATCCAAGGTTACTTTGGCTGAGAGGAGCAACGTTATGACGGAGAGCATCAGGAAGACATTCGACGAGCAATTATCCGATATGCAGCAGGAGATAGTCTGTATGGGCAGTATGGTGGAGCAGATGGTCCATCGTGCCGTCAAGGCTTTGTCCGAGAGAGATGTGGAGTTGGCCGAGAGGGTCATACAGATGGATGATGCCGTGGATGATCTGGATCTCTCCATAGAAGGGCGCTGCATGCGCATGCTGGCTCTGCAGCAGCCCGTGGCCAGGGATCTGCGCACCATCGGAACCTCGATGAAGATAATAACCGATCTGGAACGGATGGGCGACCATGCCGTGGATATAGCCAAGATGGCTCGGACGATGGCGGATCAGCCTCTGTTCAAGCCGCTGGTGGATATACCCAGGATGGCGGCTATAGTCCAGAAGATGCTGCGCGAAAGCCTGCACGCCTTTGTAAATCGCGATACCGGGCTGGTTCATAAGATGGTAGCCGACGATGATGCCGTGGATGCCCTCTATCGGAGCATCTACGATGAGATCATCGAGTATATGGAGAAGGACTCCGGCATTATCCGGCAAGGCCTTATCCTGATCATGGTGGCCCGCTTCCTGGAAAGGATAGCCGATCACGCCACCAATATCGGCGAGCGCGTCATCTTCATGGAGACGGGCGTGCTGGAGGAGTTGAATATCTGAGGGCGCTCAGGGAGAGAAGCAACCTGTTCCGGGTATTCGGAATAACTGAAAATAGGCTTGGTGAAGCTTTCAGATGCCGGCCCCAAGGCTTTGCTGATCAATTATATCTTTAACAAACACAGCCGGCGAGATCATGCGAATACCTTCCCATTCAGCCAACTCCAGCAGATGTCCGTCTCCGGAAACAATAAAGCGGGCTGAAGCCTCTACAGCAGCCTCCAGAATTATATTATCCGCAGGGTCGGCAAGAACGGTGGTAACTTTATTAACGGGAAAGACAAGCTCAAATGTATCCCGGAATAAGGAGATAACACTATGAACCTTGACAACAACCCTCCTGGATTTTATGCTGAAATATAGATAATCTCAG
>JAQVUQ010000260.1 GCA_028699365.1 bacterium
CTGATAACCGCAGAAACCGGTGCCGTCGTACTCCAGCAAGACCGCCATGGGACGCCCTTCGGGTGCAGTTGTTGGTTGCACGGCATCCGTAGCAGCAGCATTGCTACGGAGGAGGATAGGTTGGTTATCGGTTGTCACGCTTATATCTCCGGCATTTACTTCTGGATATCCTACCAGGGAACAATCAACTATTATCTGTCAACCACGCGAAGTTTCGAATACCTCTTCTGCTTCCGTCAGGGCTTCGGCCCTGGCAAGAGAGAAGAGCAGCAACTCTGTCAGAATATCAGGTATTTCGACCAGCAATGCCAACTTATTATATCCGGTACGGGCGACGAATCGCTCACCGAGCAACGTCACACCTCTGTCGTATACTTCAGGAAGCAGGCTGACGGCATTGCACATGATTAATGGAAGCTCGCTAAGCGGCAGCCTGCGTGTGCTTAGCCAGTTTCCCAGTGTTTCCATCAATCGGGCCGGGTTTACCAGGCTGTTGAGAATGAGTGTGGACCAGACAAGCAGCAGAAGGCGCCACAAACTCATCAATTCGCCGTGCCCGGGTAAGAAACCGTCATGCCTGAGAGCAACGCTGAGAACATTGAAAAACAACCCGGACAACATCATGATCAGCATCCCTCTGCCGTATCCCGAACGCACTCTTCCACCATTGGCAGCGACGGCAACGGTCATTGCAAGCAACGCCAGTGTAATGGTCGTATATACCATGACATCCGTCGTTATTATCAAGAGGAGAAAGAGCAGCAGCCACGATGCCAGCTTCAAGCGGATATCCAGCTTTGCAAAGACCTCTGCGCTGAATATGTGCTCTGCGAACGTGGTTGTCATCTGCCGGTTGCCCGCCTTCCGCAGCCGTGCGGCCGCGGAGGATGTTGTTGTCGGTTTCGGGATTCCCATATACGCCTTCCCGGGTTCATTTTAAGACAGAGAGGCACCGGTAAAAACCTGTGCCTCTCTGCATACGTATACTGTTATCCAATTCAGGTACCGTGCTACACCAGCTCTATTATCGCCATGGGAGCAGCGTCGCCGCGTCTGAATCCCACCTTGAGAATACGGGTGTAACCACCCGGCCTCTCTTTATAGCGCGGGCCGATCTCGCTGAACAGCTTGCTCGCCACCTCTTTGTCGTAGAGGTAAGCAATTACCTGCCGCCTGGCGTGAAGATCATCGGTTCCGGCCAGGGTTATCAGCTTCTCCGCAATCGGTCTGATCTCCTTGGCTTTCATCTCCGTCGTACTGATTTTGCCGTATCTAAACAGAGAGGTTATCAGACTTCTGAACAGCGCTATGCGCTCATCCGTCGGCCTGCCCAGTTTTCTGCCGGCTACTCTATGTCTCATTGGAACAACCTCCTACTCAGCCGATTCCTTCAACGTCAATCCGTGCTCGGCCAGCTTTTCCTTTATCTCATCAAGAGACTTTCTGCCAAAATTCCTGACACTCGTTATGTCACTGTCACTCTTGGCCAGCAATTCCTCTACGGTATTTATCCCGGCTCTCTTGAGACAGTTGTAAGGCCTGACAGACAGACCCAACTCCTCGAGTGTAAGCTCTTTTACCTTCTTGCCCTCGGTCTCAACAGCCTTCGACTCCGTGCCTTCAAACGTAACCCCGGAGAAATCGAAGAAGAGACGCAAATGATCGTGCAACAGCCTGGCAGCCAGGCCTATCGCTTCTTCGGGCTTGAGACAGCCGTTGGTCCAGACATCCAGTATCAGCTTGTCGTAATCGGTCACCTGACCGACACGGGTGTCTTCCACTATGTAGTTCATACGTTGTACCGGCGTAAAGATGGAATCGATCGGGATGATCCCCACCTGATGTCCGAAACGACGATGCTTTTCAGCCGGAACGTACCCTGCTCCACGCTCAACAGTTATATCCATGTAGAGACGGGCGTTCTTCTCGGTCAATTGGGCTATGTGCAGATCGGGATTGCAGATCTCCACTTCCGCCGGCACAATGATATCGGAAGCTTTCACCTCTCCGATTCCTTCCGCCTCGATGCGAAGAGATCTGGGTTCGTCTCCGCTGAGCTTGATAGCCAGTTCCTTCATATTGAGAACTATCTCGGTTATGTCCTCGGCAAGGCCCGGCAGAGTCGAGAACTCATGCAGAACACCCTCGATTTTTATAGCCGTGACCGATGCTCCGGGAAGCGAGGAGAGCAACGTGCGACGCAGTGCGTTGCCTATCGTATTGCCGAATCCACGCTCCAGCGGCTCTATCACCAGCTTCATGTATCTCTCGTCGGATACCAGACACTCTATCTTGGCCATTATATCAGCCATAAGTACCTCCCTTGTTAACCCATTATCTGGAGTAGAATTCGACAATCAGTTGCTCCTGAATGGGAACATCGATATCCTCGCGGGCCGGGTTCCTTAAAACCTTGCCCTTCATCTCCTCAGCGTTAAGCTCAAGCCAGGCAGGAATCTGCCTCTGCGTGGCCGACGCAACAGATGTTTTGATCTCTTCTATACCCTTGCTGCCTTCACGAACCTCAATCGTCTCTCCAGGCTTGACAATATAGGATGGAATATCCACCTTATGTCCGTTCACGGCAAAATGACCGTGACGCACCAATTGCCTGGACTCTCTTCTGGAAGCGGCAAAGCCCATCCGGAAGATGACGTTATCCAGTCTTCTCTCCAAAAGGAAGAGCAGGTTTTCGCCCGTAACGCCCTTCGTACGCTCAGCATCCTCAAAATAATTGCGGAACTGACGCTCAAGAACGCCGTATATACGACGCACCTTCTGCTTCTCTCTCAACTGAATGCCATACTCCGTGAACTTGGAGCGCACAGCTCTCTTCTTATCACCCGGAGCTCCTGCGCGACGCTCAACGGTACACTTGGCCATATAACACCGCTCGCCCTTCAAAAAGAGCTTGTTACCCTCGCGGCGACATAACCTACATACTGGTCCGGAATAACGTGCCATATCTCTTCACCCCCCGTTCCTCAAACTCTTCTTCTCTTAGGCGGCCGACATCCGTTATGCGGTATCGGCGTAACATCCTTGATAAGGCTGACATTCAGGCCGGCAGCCTGAAGCGATCTGATGGCTGCCTCGCGCCCTGCCCCGGGGCCCTTGACATAAACCTCTACCTGGCGCATGCCGTGCTCCATGGCTTTTTTGGCTACAGACTCTGCCGCCGTCTGAGCAGCAAACGGAGTGCCTTTCCTCGATCCTTTAAATCCCATGCCGCCGGCACTGGCCCACGATATTACGTCACCCTTTGTGTCCGTAATCGTCACCAGAGTGTTATTAAAGGTGGAATGGATATGCGCCAAACCTTCCAGAATATTCTTGCGTTCCTTCTTCTTCACCTTCTGGGTCCCTGTTCTTCTGGCCAACTTTAAACCTCCAATCTTAACGCGAGTCGGGCTTTAAGCCCTCCCGCCAACATGCCGTTTATTCTGAATTCACTCCGAACTATTTCTTCCGTCTGACACCCACCGTACGTCTGGGCCCTTTGCGCGTTCTCGCATTGGTGCTGGTGCGCTGCCCGTGAACGGGAAGCCCGCGACGATGACGCAATCCTCTGTACGAACCTATATCGATAAGACGCTTAATATTCATTGTGACTTCACGCCTGAGGTCGCCCTCTACCGTATACTCCTTATCGAGTATCTCTCTCAGACGGCCGATCTCTTCTTCTGTAAGATCACGCACCTTGGTAGACGGATCCACTCCGGATCTCACAACAACAGCGTTACTAGTGGTCTTGCCCACACCATATATGTAGGTCAGCGCAATATCCACTCTCTTATCTCTCGGCAGATCAACGCCCGCTATTCTTGCCAAATTCTTACACCCCCTGTATTATGCGCTCTTTGAGCGCGGTTCCCGGTTCAAAGTTCAAGGCTGTCAGGCTCCGACACCCTTTAGACTTCAGACTGCCATTAACGGTTACCCTTGTCTCTGCTTGTGCTTGGGATTTTCACAGATCACCATTACTTTGCTGTGACGCCGTATCACCTTGCACTTTTCGCATATGGGCTTTACAGATGGTCTGACTTTCATTACCGTTACCTCCCGGCCCTGCCATCGATAGAAAATGGACGGACCAAACTCTTCTTACTTGAATCTATATACAATTCTGCCGCGGTTCAAATCATACGGTGACAGCTCGACCTTTACCCTGTCACCTGGAAGTATTCGGATGAAATGCATCCGGATCTTGCCTGAAACATGAGCCAGTATATTGTGACCATTATCCAGCACGACCCTGAACATGGCATTGGGCAAAGTCTCCACGATCTTGCCCTCCATCTCGATGACTCCCTCTTTTTTGGACATTAAGCCTCTACCTCCAGAAATCTATACCGACTCATGCTTCCGTCAGTATTAACGCCCCACCGGGGACAACTGCAATCGTATGTTCATAATGTGCCGAAAGACTCTTATCCGCAGTCACTATAGTCCATCCATCGGCAAGCAGACGTACTCCATAGTCGCCTGCATTGATCATCGGTTCTACGGCCAGTGTCATGCCTTCCTTAAGCAGCGTCCCTTGTCCCGGGCTGCCGTAA
>JAQVUQ010000261.1 GCA_028699365.1 bacterium
AAGAAAGATGGCCGGGAGAGACAGCGATATGGAAGAGATCCTGAGCATGTCGGGAATAGCCTCGGCCGCAAACGGTTCTACCTCCGGCGCTGAAGAGGAGCAGGCGACGGAACCGGGAGCTATGACTGTAGGCAGTCTGCTGGATGGCGATGGAGGTGGGAGATAATGTCTCATCTGATGCGGGATGATGCGCCGTTAACAGGATCGGAGTGGCGCCGGATTGATGATGCCGTCGTCACTGCTGCCAGACGCAATCTGATCGGTAGACGCTTTATACCCATATTCGGGCCTCTGGGGCCTGGAACTGAGAGCGTACAATTCGGCCGGTTTTCCGCCCGGTCCAGGACCGGGGTTTCGCTGTCGGGGCACAGTGATGCCGGCCCGGCAATCTATGATGAGAACTTCTGCCAACCCCTGCCGATGCTGTACAGCGATTTTGTTCTTTACTGGAGAAGCATTGAGTGGAGCCGGATGATGGGTGCACCTGTGGATACCGGTGCCGTTACCGATGCGTCTGTAGGGCTGGCTCAGCTTGAGGATGATCTGATATTCAACGGGAATGTGGATCTTGGTCTGGAAGGCATCTTCAATGCCTCCGGCAGAAATACGATTGCGCTGGGTGATTGGGAACAGGGTAAGAGGGCCTTCGATGATGTGGTTGCGGCCGTATCCACTCTGACCGATGCCGGTCATACCAGACCCTACGTTCTGGTGTTGAGCCCTAAGCTTTTTGGGCAGGCACACAGGATTTTCGATAATACCGGGGTGCTTGAGATCGAACAGATAAGGGGTGTCCTGGGCGGCGGTGTCTATCCCTCGCCGGCGGTAAAGGATAAAGCTGCGGTCATATCGCTGGGCGCTGAGAATATGGACCTGGCTATCGGTCAGGACATGGTGACGGCTTATCTGACGGCGGAGTATATGAATCATATCTTCAGGGTGATGGAGACGATTACTCTACGAATAAAGCGGGCTGATGCTATTTGCACGCTTGAGTGAGAGAACTGCTCTGGTCCATACTGAAAGCATTGCTTCTCGGGCTTTTGCTTGGGCAGGTTTGAAAGTTTTGTTTTTGTTTGCAAAAGGTACTGGGGTTGTGGTCTTAGGGAGATAGCTGCGGGCGCTCGACCGGGTCCGTTAGAACGCGCCCTTCGCTACCATCCCTTATCCCCACCCGCCATATCTACTCTGCATCGTTGTGTGGAAAGCTTGGGGTTAAGTCTGTTTTTTGGTATTTTTTTGGGTCTGTATTTAAAGCATTGTTTCTCAGTTTCTCTGGTTCTGTAAACGTCACTGGGGTTGTGGTCTAAGGGAGATAGCTACGGGCGCTCGACAGGGTCCGTTAGAACGCGCCCTTCGCTACCATCCCTTATCCCCACCCGTCACAACTACGATGCGTAGGGCAGTATCGGCTGTAATTGCCTGCAGGACTCGGGGCCTGCTCTCTGCTCCTAAGATGTCGCTATCGGCAGGCCCCTCGCCCCATCCCTGTTAGTTACATACTCTTCTTGTATAGCAACCCAGTAACTATGCATACAGGGCGGGGTGATGATTCTTTACAGAGTAGCAGCTAACAGAACTTGCCCTGAAATATACGTTGGTTGTCTCAGTTATCTGCCCAGGCTACTATCTTCCGGACCTGCAAACGTGCCTCAATATAGCTTAAGGACTGTATTAGCAGCTGATGTTGCTTACCTGCAATACATAATCGTACGTACTGCAACACATATTCTATTAGAGCCATGCCGTAGAAAACATAGCTAAAGAGGGACGGGGGCATGTCATCCGGCAAGGCGCCTATCGAAGATCGAAGCCGCGGCCGGAGGAGATGCTCCGCCTTGGCGATTACAGCCGATACATAGCTATGCATCGTAGTTATTAACCAAGGGGATCAGGGGATATATCGGAGGCCGCGTTCTAACGGACCCAGTTGAGCGGCCGTAGATATACCCCTGAGACCACAACTTACCAGCAAAGTAACAGCATACGTAACTGAGAGGCAAGGCTGAGAAACTACGCTAAAACAAAAGGCAAGAAAGCAGCGCTCTTGATAAGCGCATTCCTACTTCCGCTTTCTCCAAATCAATAATTTGACAACTTCCAGCAGGGGGATTACCAGGGCGGTGATGCCTATGGTCAGGAAAAAGGTCGATATATCCAACGGCACTGTCCCGAGGACGCGATTGCCGAACGGCAGGTAAACGGTGCCTAACTGCAGCAGGAACCCGAACAGGACGGCGGCCAGCAGGAGCGGATTGTTCAACAGACTTCGATTGAGAACGGATCCTTTGACCGATTTACAGTTGAAGACGTTGAAAAGCTGAAAGGTTACCATGGCGGTAAAAGCAACCGTTCTGGCTGCTGCTAAACCCTGTCCGGATGCATAAGAGTTGAACAGAAGAAGTGTACCTACCGCCATTATCAGGGATACCGATGCTATGAAGATCAGCATATCCTGCGCGAGGAGAGGTTCTTTGGGATCACGCGGCGGTTCTTTCATAATGCCGCGCTCCATCGGCTCCAGACCTAGAGGGATTACGGCCACACCGTCGGTAGCCAGGTTGATCCACAGTATCTGAACAGGCAGCAGCGGTAACGGAAGTCCGGCCAGGGTCGACGCCAGAATGGTTACCACCTCCCCCAGATTGGTTGAAAGAAGATAGAGAATGACCTTCTTAAGATTGGCATATATGGTTCGCCCTTCCTCCACGGCGGCCTCTATGGTGGCAAAGTTATCGTCCAGCAGCACCATCTTGGCAGCTTCCTTGGCCACATCGGTGCCTGTAATACCCATAGCTATGCCTATATCAGCTCTGTTTATGGCCGGAGCATCGTTGACGCCGTCTCCCGTCATAGCCACTACTGCTCCGTTCTTCTGCCAGGCCTTTACTATCCGCAGCTTCTCAAGAGGGTTGACCCGGGCATATACGGATATAGCGGCAACTTTGCTCTCCAGTTCTTCGTCCGACAAATTCTCCAGTTCAGACCCTTCCAAGGCCAGATCTCCCGAACCGTATATTCCAAGGCATTCCGCAATGGCCATAGCCGTAAGTTTATGATCCCCGGTTATCATGATCACCCTGATGCCGGCACCTTTAACAATGGAAACGGCCTCTATCGCTTCCGGGCGAGGCGGATCTATCATCCCGGCCAATCCGATAAAGATCATGTCACTTACCTCGTCCCCAAGGGCGTCCTGGTCGGCATCCGCCGGGGAACAGGCAAATCCCAGAACCCTGAGCGCTCTGGCGGCCATATCTGCAGCCTGATCCATAAAGTTACGTTCGGCTGCTTTATCCAGCATCCTGGTTTTGCCGTCCGAATCGATAAAACGGTTGCAAAGGGACAGAATGCGCTCCGGGGATCCCTTGGCGTAAATAGATCTGCCGTCCGGTTCGTCGTTCAAAGTGGCCATATACCGGCGTCCGGCATCAAAGGGTATCTCATCGAGCCTGGGATTATCGGAACGTATTTCCCTGGGGATCATGCCGGCTTTAGCGGCGGCCACCAGCAGCGATCCTTCAGTGGGATCACCGATAATGCCGTCCGCCCTCAGTTCCGCATCGTTGGCCAGCAACGCTGCCTTCAACAGCAGCAAAACGTTCTCCCCGGGCTCTGTCGTATGTCCGTCGATAACAAAATCCCCGGCAGTGGAATAACCGGCACCGGTAACGTTCAGGGCTATGCCTGTATACAGCTCGGTTACCGTCATTTCATTCCTGGTAAGCGTTCCTGTCTTATCACTGCAGATCACTGTGGCCGTACCCAGCGCTTCCACCGCTGTAAGCTTGCGCATCACCGCCTTACGTTCTGCCATACGCCGCATTCCCAGGGCCAGGATGACGGTTACGACTGCGGGCAATCCTTCCGGGATAGCGGAAACGGTCAAACTTACGGCAACCAGAAACATATCCAGGAGCCGGAAGCCCTGAAGCACACCCACAATCAGTATCAGCAGAGCTATGCCGGGCACGGCTATACTGAGCATATGGCCAAAAGTCGCTATGCGCCGTTGCAGAGGGGTCTTTACCTGCTCCTCTCCGGTTATCCGGGTTGCTATACGTCCAACCTCAGTCGTCATGCCGGTATCCGTAACCAGAGCTCTTCCACGTCCCTCCAACGCTACCGTGCCGGCATAGATCATGTTGTCTCTGTCCGCCAGGACGGTATCCGGCGGCAAAGGATCGCTGAATTTATCCGCTGCTTCCGATTCACCGGTCAGAGCAGCCTCATCCACTTTCAGTCTGGCCACATCGACCAGTCGGGCATCGGCTGGTATCTTATCGCCGGCCGCTACATCCATGAGGTCTCCGGGCACCAGCTCCGATGCCGCAATTCTGCGGTTCTCACCATCCCTGAGAACCGTAGCTTCCGGCGATACCAGTTGCCTCAGGCTCTCGATGGCCCGGACCGCCCTGCCCTCCTGAACTGTGCCGATCAACGCGTTTGCCAGAACCACGAACAGAATAACCTGCGCTTCGACGATATGCCCGAGAGCCAGTGAAATGATTGCGGCAGCAAAAAGGATGTATATCAGGGGGCTGGCAAACTGTTGC
>JAQVUQ010000008.1 GCA_028699365.1 bacterium
AGCTCTTTCTGCACGGCAAGCCGGATGAAGTCATGCACAGCGACGTCCTGAAGCAGGCATACGGGTGTCAGGTGGAGTTTCTCTTCCACGGCAATATGCCGCACAGAATGGTTGAGGAGCATGAGGGGCACGAGAAGTGCGGGGGACATCATGATTGAGCTGTTATCCTATCAATTCATGCAGCGGGCGCTGGCGGCCGGGATAATTATCAGCCTGGTCTGCGGCGTACTCTCCTTTTTTGTAGTGCTGCGACGCCTCTCCTTTATCGGTGTCGGGCTCTCCCACGCCGCCTTCGGTGGTGTGGCGCTGGGCTTCTTCCTGGGCGTGGAGCCTACCTGGACGGCCATAGTTTTCTGTGCCGTCATCGCTCTGCTGATAGGTCTGGTCAAGCACAAGGGCAGGATACAGGAGGATACCGCCATCGGCATCTTCTTTGCCGCCAACATGGCCTTCGGCGTCATGCTTATAGGCTTAAGCCACCGCTACAACGTCGATCTCTTCGGTTACCTCTTCGGCAACATCCTGGCCATAACCGCTTACGATCTGAAGATGATAGCCGTGGTCAGCTTCCTGGTGCTGGCGGTAGTCGCCCTCTTTTTCAAAGAGCTGCTCTTCTGCAGCTTTGACGAGGAGATGGCCGGAGTCTGCAGCGTTCCCGCCGTTCCGCTGAATTATCTCTTTATGGTTCTGCTCTCTCTGGTAATAGTGGTCTCCATCAAGGTGGTGGGCATAGTCCTGGTCTCCGCCCTGCTGGTCATCCCCGCCGCTGCCGGCCGGCAGTTCAGCTCCAACTATCGCGGCATGCTGCTGGCCTCGGTGCTGGTAGGCCTGCTGTCGACTTTCGGCGGGCTCTTCCTGTCTTACCGCTTCGACCTGCCGTCCGGTTCCACCATCGTTTTGCTGGCCACGTTTATCTTCGGATTATCGTTTTTACGGGAGCGTATGCGTAAATGAAACCGGATTACGGCGTTACAGGTAAAAACGGACTATGAACAAACGGTATGAGTGGTGGAAATTGCATATCGGTTTGTTCTTCCTGTTGCCGTACGTTGCTTTTGCTTTCTGTCATTCGTTCATGCATGTTTGCTTGTGTGAACGCTATAAGGCAAGCGAACCGGCATGCCTTTCTCAGGCAGCGGCAGAGCAAGCCGGTATGGAAAGCCCCACTCTTCTCCATGCGGATAAGCCGTCGTCAGGCAACCACGATACATGCACCGGATGCGCATGGACAAAGAGTTGCCTCTCTGTTAAACAGAGCGTTTCTGTTAGTATTTTGCCGGAGAGAATCTTTCCGTTTGTCAGTCTGCAGCCCGTGGCTCACTATCCGGAGCCTGCTGCAGCAGTTCTATCCCGCGGTCCGCCTGCAGGTCGTCTCTTCTCGTAAATCTGCTGTTCTATGTTGTTTGGGCTGTCAACGGCTTACACGTTCTGTTCCTTAGTGTACGCATATCGGCCGAAACAGCAGGTCCTCATGCCCCTTAAAACATTTACAGGAGGAGTTGTATCATGCAACGTAAAGGCTTTACACTTATTGAGCTGCTGGTAGTTATTGGCATATTAGCCATACTGGCATCTATATTGCTACCCGTTTTCAGCCAGGCCAGAGAGAAAGCGAGGCAGGCTTCCTGCCTGTCCAACGTCAAGCAGATATCTATGGCCATGATGATGTATATCAGTGACTGGGATGAACAATTCGTCAGTTGTACTTCCACCTATAGATGGTATACGCCGCTTCAGTCCTATGTGAACAATGCACAGGTATTTCATTGCCCGTCTATGAGTAATGACGAGGGAGGCAACGCATATACCGATTATGTGATAAACGGGCTATTTGCCCACGGCGTCAGCCAGACGGACTTCCACAACCCTTCCGGCACTATTATGATAGCCGAAAGAGAGGCCGGATGTCCCCATGACGGATACCATCCATGGCCCAGCGCGTCAAGTCAGAACTGGGATAGCCTGTCGGCATATCTTTCAGGGAGCGGCTCCAACTGGTTGCTGGATCATGTAGCGGAGGAACGGCATAACGGTGGCTGTAATTACGGCTTTGCAGATGGGCACGTAAAATGGATGCGCTGGGAGGAAACCGTTGGTGCACCGCTGCCCGGGATGCATAACCCCGACCGCAAAGTGCCTTCTCAGTACGGGTGGTAGCGGCGATGCGGTAGCACAATAATTGTCATATTTCTCCATATACAGCAAGATAAGTTATAGTAATGAGGCTATACCAGTGCTAACATGGAAGCAAGATCGACCGAATCATTGTCGGAAAGTGGGATACCTTCATGAAAAAGGCACGTTACGGTATATTTGGGGGCATAATTGCGGCTCTTTTGCCGGTTATATCTGCTCTCTTCCTGTCATCATGCCTGGCTGACGGGGTAACTGCGGCTGATGAAAGGAAACCTTTGCCGGGCAGAACGATGGTTTACTCCCGGAGCCAGACGAAATACGGCCTCTACCAGAACTATCTGCATACCTGGATCGACAGGCCTCTGTTGCATAACCGTGATACAAGGCCTGTGGACGGTAAGCCTGCGGTGATGACGTATCCCAGCTTCAGCGCTACCGCCGTCTCCGCCGGAGCGTACGGTCTGGACGGCTTTGCCGTCCTGGTGGGTACGCCGGGGATGCTGGAAAGGTATACCACCTCGCTTCAGTATGCCGATGAGATGTGCAGCAAAGGACAGAGCTTTGCCGTCCTGACGGAATTCGGCGGCGTGGGCGTAGATAGAATGCTTGAGACATACGGCAAGGTTCTGGAGAGCGCTCTGGCCTCAAAAAGCGCTGTTAGATTCAACGGCAAAATTCTGGTGACATCGTATAATGCCGGTGCCACCACGCCGCAGCAGTGGAAAAGCGCTCTCGACAAGTTGCGGGAACGTTACGGGGATTGTTTCATCTTTCTGCCCGATCTGGGCGCTGCAGGCTGCAGGCTCTTCTTTACCTGGTCCGATAACAAGGACAGTCTCAGCAGCGAAGAGTTGGAGAGGTACAAGGCTACGCTGCGGTCCTATCTGGATGTTACCGACGGACTCTACTTCGCTACGCCGCATCCTCTCAGAAAGCTCTCCGGGACAGGGTTGAACGAGTTTGCCCGCAAGTTTTACGAAGAGATTGCCATAGCATCTTACAGGAGCGTGCTGTC
This sequence comes from bacterium, assembly GCA_028699365.1. Classification (GTDB taxonomy): domain Bacteria; phylum UBP13; class UBA5359; order UBA5359; family UBA5359; genus UBA5359. The sequence goes on from JAQVUQ010000008.1 coordinate 3,152, forward strand.
CGAGCGCCCTTACCGCAATAAATACTTTGCTCTGGGAGCCTGCAACGGTTACGTCAACTATGTATCCGGCTCCAGCCTGATGGAGAACGGCACCAAAACGTTGAGAGACAGCTTCGAGGCGGCCATGAACGCCCGGCCGGATATCATCATCCTGCCGGAGTGGGACGAGGTCAACGAAAACACCTGTATTCAGCCTACGGTTTACAATTCGTTCTCCACCCAGAGGATAATAAAGTATTACATGCAACGGATAAAGGGTGAGGCGCCCACTCCCAATCCTGGTGACGATACCTCCATCCCTAATCTCATAGTAAGCTATCGCAAGATGATCAAGCTGGGAGAGCCGGTGGATATAGAGCTGCTCAACGTACCGGACTCCGGCGGCAAGGAACTTTACACGGCCCAACTCAGCTTGAAAAGCGTCTCCGGCAAAGTTTTGAAAACCTTCCCCAAAGAGACGTTTACGATCAAGGACCTGCGTGACAAGACATACAGAACGGCATCGGAAGAGTTTTCCGGGGAGAGAGTTCTTATACCCAGCCTGGCAGTGGTTGACTCTAAGGGTAAAACCGTGCTGTTTGAGCAAGGACTGCATCATATCCAATTGCGGCCTACCTGGACTTGGGACTATAAATGCGTAAAACAGCCTTTGAGGGATATCCTCAAACCCGTCTCTGCCGCGTTTGCCGTGGAAGCCGGGAAGGACGGTTCCACGCTGCTCAAAGCCGGTGTAGAGTGCAAAGAGGAGATAGCCTCGGCAGAGGTGCTGGAGGACGGAGACGAGATATACGCCTGCGATAAGGATGATGAATACCGGATGGCAAACGGCAGCTCTCTTATCCGGCTCACTTTTGCACCCTCTTTCTATACGTCGTCGTTTACCAGCCAGACCGGCGGTAACGGGACGGATATCAAGGGTACTGTAACCTTGGAGGGCAACGGCATAAAGGTAGTTCCCGAGGGGGACAAGCAGAGATGGTATACTCTAAAGGACGGCAAAAGCATCAAGCTGTCGCTCCTGCTGAGAAATGTGCCTCAGGTGCTGTATGTATCCGTTCCGCCCGGGGATATTTCTGCCGGCAGCCTGAATGTGGACTTGAATCTCTTTAAGCTGAAGCTGCCCGTCAAGAAGGTACTGGAAGAGGGAATTTACGCGGAGACCGCCGGCAGGGGAGTAGTCTTCTGTGCCGAGAGGTACGACCGGCTGCCCGATCATCCTTATCACACAGGCAGCAGGAAGGTGGAATTTACCGCCAGGCTCTATCCCCAGAGCAAGGCATCCGTTCTGCAGGTGCGTATTATTACGAAGTCGGGAAAGGTATTCTGGAGCAACCCCATCTTCAATACTGCGACAAGCAAAGCGATTGCGCTGCCGGTCTGGTCCGGATCGAAGCAGGCGGTCGTTAAGGTGAAGACCGGCAGGGAGGAGATTCCCTGCCTGAAGTATAACTTCGATTCAGGTTTTGGCACCATACTCTCCAGCCCGGCCGGACGCTCTTTCTACGGCATCCTGGGCGGTGCGGAGGATGTGGCTATAGGCAAGGGCAGGACCGGCTCCAGCCCGTTTGTAGAGAAACAGGACAGGTACCCTGCAACTTCCATACGCACCGCGCCGGAGTGGGTAAAAGAGGACGGCGCTGCGGCCTTGAAGTTCGACGGTATAGGGAACTATATCATCCTGCCCAGGGAAGCGCTGCCCAGAGGCAGCTACACCATGGACTTTGAGATCAAAGCCGAATCCAGCAAGGATCAGGTTCTGTTGAAGCATCAGAGCAATTACACCGGCTCTCTTGAAGCGGGCATAACCGGCGGAAAGCTGTATATAGTCTTTACCGATGAAACGCTCAAGGACAACAGGTATCTCTCCAGGCTGGAAATTCCGGTAGATAAGTGGTGCAAGATCAGGATAAGCTACGACCTGGCGGCCTTTACTCTGGCGGTGGACGATAAGAGAGATGTATTCGCTCCGGTTGTCAAGCGTCCGGCCTTTCTTTTTGCACCGCTGATATGGGGGGGATACGGCAGCGATAACAAGTTCTTCGAAGGCTATCTCAGAGCGCTGACAATAGACCATGCACCTGCGGGAGAGATATAAGAATGGCTGCAGACAGACCCAATATACTGGTGATAATGGCCGATCAGATGAGAGGGGATACCATGGGATGTGCCGGGCATCCCATGGTGGAGACCCCTAATCTGGATTATCTGGCTAAGAGCGGGGTTATTTTCCGCAACGCTTATACGCCTGACCCGGTCTGCGTTCCGGCCAGAGCTACCCTGACCACAGGCTGTTATCCGCATAAATGTACCGGTATCAAAAACAACGGCGGGGCCATCTTTGAGGATCAGGCAAAGATAGCGCAATTCTTCTCCGATAACGGTTATATAAGCTATGCCGGAGGCAAGCTGCACTACGTTCCCTACTCCGCTCCCGGAGAGCCTAGATTGCTGCACGGTTTCGATTTTGCCTCTCTGGCGGAATCCGGACGCATACTCAGCGTCTATGATCCGCAAGGCAGGAAGCGGGGGGTGGAGGATTATCACGACTATCTCAAGCGTGCAGGCTGGGGAGGCTATTCCAGGGCGCACGGCATAGGTAACAACGACATACATCCTGCACCTTCGCCGTTGCCGGAGGAGCATTATGTGGATGCCTGGGTGTGCAGCAGTGCTCTGGATTATCTGGATAATCACCTCAGGGATCACTCCGACAAGCCGTTCTTCTCCTTTGTCTCCTTCCCCAAGCCGCATGCGCCGTATGATCCTCCAAGGCCGTACGACGCCATGTACAGTCCCAGAGAGGTTCCGGTTCCTCTGCGGCAGACGGACCGCTATTCCAGGACGCCTGCCAAGTATGAAGAGATGAAGACGCACGGATGGGATCTCTTCTCCGCCGAGACATATCTCAACGCCAGAGCGCACTATTACGGTCAGGTGACGTTCCAGGACAAACAGGTGGGGCGGCTGCTGGATTATCTTCGGGAGAAGGATATGCTGGAGAACACTATAGTGATCTATACGGCGGACCACGGAGATATGCTGGGGGATTTCGGCTTCTTTGCCAAGAGCTGCTTTTACCGGGGCAGCGTCAACATACCCTTGATAGTAAGCTGGCCGGGACATGTCAGGGAGAATTGCAGCAGTGACGCGCTGGTAGGGCTGCAGGACGTACTGCCCACTCTCTCCTCCCTGGCCGGCCTGGACCTGGGCCGGGAGACGGACGGTATGGACCTGTCGCCCCTGCTCAGGGGGGACGGCTTTACTGAGAGGGAGTATATTATATCCTATTACGGCGATGATCCGCGCCAGGCATATATGATTGCCGGTAAGAAGTATAAGTATATCTACTCGCAGATCAACGGGGTGGAAGAGCTGTACGATCTGGAGAACGATCCTGAAGAGCTCAGAAACATAGCCTTTGAAGCCCGCTATGCCGGTACGGTCGCAGATATGAAAGAAGGCATAATCGGTTGGGCAAAGGAGAACGGAGATCTCTCCATGCTGGACGGCGCAGGGCTGAAAAAGGCCGGTGACGACTCACTGGCAACCTGTTTCCAACCCGGGGTTATGGGTTGGCGCTGGTACTGAGCGTGTAAGAGCGTTTTCGAGTCAAGGATACCCTGTACTTTGCAGGGGAAATATGCATGATCCTCTTGAATACCCTGCTGAAATTGGTGGCGTTGCTGAAGCCCACCTTCTCTGCCGTATCTGCAACTTTGGCTCCTTTGCACCGGAGCAGACGTGCCGCTTCCTGAATCCTGACGTTGTTTATATATTCGGTTACGGTAAAGCCGGTGTATCGCTTGAATATCTTTATCATGTAATATGGACTTATAAAGAACTTTTCCGCCAGGCTTTTCAGCGGCAGATCAAGCATATAATTAGTGTTGATATACTGAACTATCTCAGCCGCCTTTGCCTTTACGGTCTCGGAACTTGTCATACCCTCCCTGGTCTGGCTGTTGACCTCTCTGGTAAGCAGTATCAGAAATTCCGTCAGCAGATTCTTAATCATTACTTTGCTGCTTGTATCATCCGCTTTGAACTCTTCAAGTATATTAAGCAATATCTCCTCGATCCGCCTTCTGGACTTCTGCCGGAGGCGGAAAGCAGTATTATCGGCCTTAAAGAACGCTATAAGATCGTCGATGCCCGTCTCGGAGCATAAATCTTCAAAAAAGGCCTGATCCAGCTTGAGCAGAATGCGCTCGGATGCATCTTCATCGTTGTAGATATTTCTGGAGAGAGTATGCATATTGATGAGAACCAGTTCTCCACCCCTCATCCTGTAGCATTTGTCTTTTATAAAGCAATCAATCCTCCCCGAGATAAGGTAGTATATTCTGTACATGCCGAACGCTACTCCCTTGGAGATGAAAGACTTGGGGACTCTCTTTTTCTCTATGGTAAAGAGACATTTGCCGGAAGACGATTTGTAATCTAACACTCTATCACCTTTTTCACATTACAGATGCTGTTTTACAGCAATAATCATTATATTTTGTCATAACAGACGGCATGTTCACGGCGGTACGATCATAATAGCTCTATTATAGCAAAAAGGAGCAACAGATATAAATATCCGTAGTTTCATATTGACACCTCTGGGAATATATGTTTCAATGAAGGTGTAAGTTACACCTAAGAGTTACTGACATCGACATGCTGTTAAGGTGTGAGAAAGGAGGGTAAAGCAATGCCTGGTAGAGATGGAACAGGCCCGTTGGGAACGGGATCCATGACCGGACGCGGAGCCGGTTACTGTGCCGGTTACAGTGTTCCGGGATACGCCGGCGCAGGGAGGTTCCCGGGGAGAGGTCTGAGACGAGCCACCGGTTTGGGCTGCGGGCGCGGAGCAGGCTGGTTAGGCGCCTCTGCAGCCGGTAGGCCTTCTGCCCGTAATTTCTTCGGCACAATGTCAAGGGCTGATGAAAAAGCCCTGCTGATTGAGCAAGCCGAAGCTGTTGAAGGGACGTTGGCCGATATCAAGCAGCGTTTGAGCCGGCTTGAACAAGGTGAGTAGTTTTTGTCTTAAATGCCTGCGTGTCGCTGGGAGCAGCCGGCAACACGCGGGCATTTATGTTTGTGACGAGGTGGTTACGTGATTACAACGGTTGAATGCTTGCCCTGCCTGCTGCGGCAGGCAATAGATACCATGCAGCGGTTTGATGTGCCGTTAACGGATCAGCAGGCCGTTATGCAGGAAATTATGTATGTTCTCAGCACAATGGATGTGCGGCAGTCTGCACCGGCAATGGCTCAACGTATTCATCGATTGATCCGTGTGCGAGTGGGTGATGATGATCCTTACAGGGCGATTAAGGACGAGAGCAACGCTCTGGCTTTGGAACTGCTTCCCCGGTTGCGTGAGGGAATACACGGTGCGGAGGATCCTCTGGCGTCGGCGATCCGGGTGGCGATTGCCGGCAATATCATCGATTATGGTGCCAGGCGACAGGTGGAGCGTGAAGACATCGATAATCTTCTGACCCGTTCATTGGCAATGTCGCTGGATGAGAGAACGCTGGACGCCTTTAACCGTGATATATCATCGGCCGGGACAATTCTTTACCTGGCCGACAATGCCGGTGAGATAGCCTTTGATCGTTTACTTATCGAATGCCTTCCAAGGGAAAAAGTAACGCTTGCCGTGCGAGGCGCGCCCATTATCAACGACGCTACCCGGGTGGACGCCGAAGTGGTCGGGCTGGAAGCGATGGTCAGGATTATCGACAACGGTACGGATATTCCCGGCACTTTGGTTGAGCGGTGCACTCCGGTATTTCAGAGGCATTTCAGCGATTCCGATGTCGTTATTGCCAAAGGCCAGGGGAATTTTGAAACTCTTGCCGAAGCTGGTCGTCCCATCTATCATCTCTTTGTTGCCAAGTGCTCAATAGTTGCCGATGCAATCGGCTGTCAGGTCGATACTCCGGTTTTTCAGTGCAGAGGTCCTCTGCAGGGATAAGGAAGGCAAAAGATCGTGTGCTGAAGCATCATTCACTTGATGCTCTCCGGCAGGCTCCGCAGTAAAACGAGGGATCTGTATGCCGGGAGTAGACGGAAGCTACTGAGCTTTTACATCGCTCACAAAGTTGGACATTGCCTGTGACAGCTTCTCCAGTACGATGCTCCACTCCAGCAAGTGTTTCTCACCGCTGTCTGTCAGGCGGTAAACATGACGGGCCGGACCGCTGCCGCTGACATCCCACTCGGAGACGACGTAGCCGTTATCCTCCAGTTGCTTTAAGGTGCGGTACAGCGCTGCTCTTTCAATCCTGGCGTCGGTGAGGGCGTGATCGTTCAGGGCGGATATCAGTTCATAACCGTAAGACGGACCGTGCTTTTTGAGTAGAAGGAGGACCACAGGTTCGACAAAACGGTATAGATTTCCCATGGCGCAAGTGCAGGGTCTGTCTGCACCATGACGGTGACAAAGTCCTCTGGGCATTTACAATCACTCCCTATGTGTAAAATACAACTAGATTATTATAGCATGAAGGAGAAATTGTGTCACACAGCCCAAATGCAAATATTACTGATGCAGCTTCTTTGAAGCGTTGACATAAATGCCGGCCGGTAATATACTATATGCAAGTTACACATAGAGGTGTAATACATATATAAGAGAATTTTAGAGTTATCAACGGTATCAAATGATGGAGGCGGGATCTATGAGAGTTGCAATCACTTCTCAGGGAAGAGACCGGGACAGTCTTCTTGACAGGCGTTTCGGACGGGCGGCGTTTTTTATAGTGGCCGATACGGAGACAGGAGAGCTCTCCGTACACGATAACGCACAGAACCTCAATGCGGCTCAGGGGGCCGGTATTCAGGCTGGAAGCACCGTCGCCGGTCTTGACGTGGAAGCGCTTATCACCGGCAATGTCGGTCCCAAGGCGTATGCCGTTCTCAAGGCGGCCGGCATCAGGATTTACCTGGCCCCGGACGGCACTGTGGCCCAAAGCCTGCAAAGGTTCAAGGACGGCCTGCTGGAGGAGAGTCTGTCGGCCAACGTGGAAGGCCACTGGGTATAAAGGACGGTAGATGGAGGATGCTGAAATGAAGATTGCCGTAGCCAGCGGCAAGGGCGGTACGGGCAAGACCACCGTAGCCGTAAACCTGTGCCTGTTTCTAGTTGACGCCGGCCTGCAGGTGACTTATGCGGATTGTGATGTCGAGGAGCCGGACGGGCATCTCTTTCTCAAGCCGGAGATTGTTACCAGACGGAGGACCGGCATACCCGTACCGCATGTTGACCCGGAGGCCTGCAATCTATGTGGAGAATGCGGTTCTTTATGCCGATACAGCGCCATCGTCGTCCTCAAGGACAGGGTTATGACCTTTCCTGAGCTCTGCCACGGTTGCGGCGGTTGCGCTTATATCTGCCCTGCAAGAGCCATAGCTGAGGTTGACAGACCCATCGGAAGCATTGACAGAGGGAATGCCGGCAAGCTCGGTTTTATAAGCGGCTGCCTGGATATCGGACAGGCCATGAGCCCTCCTCTGATAAAGGAGGTTCTGAAGGAGACACCGGACGATGGCGTGACGATTGTGGATGCGCCTCCGGGAACTTCCTGTCCGGCTATGACCGCCGTCGGCGATTGTGATTATCTGCTGCTGGTAACCGAACCCACTCCTTTTGGCCGGCATGACCTGGAGCTGATGTTGAAAGCTGTTTGCTCTCTGCCGATGCCGAAGGGTGTGGTGATGAACCGGGTGAACGGTCCCGATGCCGCGACGGAGGAACTGTGCGATAAATACGGTGTGCCCGTTCTGGCCCGGATACCGGAGGACAGGCTGGTGGCTGAGGCTTATTCAAAGGGGCTTACAGCCTGGGAGGCTGTGTCCGGTTATCGAACCGTCTTTGCCGATCTCTGGTCCGGTATACAAAAAGATGCCGGGAGGTGCGGGGAGTGAAAGAGATAGTAGTCATAAGCGGCAAGGGCGGCACCGGCAAAACCAGTATAACGGGTGCTTTTGCCGGATTGGCGAAGAAGTGCGTGCTGGCGGATTGTGATGTGGATGCTGCCGATCTGCATCTGCTGCTGCAGCCGCAGGTGAGGGAGCGATATGAATTCAGCGGCGGCGGACGGGCGGAGATCAAAGCGGAAAAGTGCCTGAAGTGCGGTCTCTGTCGTCAGCTCTGCCGCTTTGATGCCGTGCGGCGTCCGGCTGATGGGAGCAGCTTTCTTACCGTGAATTCTCTGGCTTGTGAGGGGTGCGGTCTTTGTGCCCATATCTGTCCGGCCGGAGCGATAGAGTTCAAGCCTGTCGTCGATGGGGAGTGGTACGTTTCGGATACCAGGATGGGCTCCATGGTCCATGCCTGCCTTTATCCCGGCGAGGGCAATTCCGGCAAGCTGGTGACGCTGGTGCGCAGCCGTGCCAGAGAGATTGCGACCGGTAACGGGAGCGACTATTTGCTGATAGACGGTTCGCCGGGTCTGGGTTGCCCGGTCATCGCTTCGGTGGCCGGCAGCGATCTGGCGGTTATAGTTACCGAGCCGACGGTATCCGGTGAGCATGACCTGCTGCGTATCGCCGGGCTGACGAAGCACTTCCGGGTGCCTACCGTCATCTGCATCAACAGGAGTGACATCAATTCGGCGGCCTCTGACCGTATTGCCGCCGTTGCCGAGGCACAAGGTGTTAAAGTTATCGGCCGGGTACGGTATGATAAGGCCGTAACAGAGGCTCAGATAGCCGGTAAGACTGTAAACGAGTATACCGATGGTCCTGTCGCCGGGGATATCCTGGCGGCATGGCAACGTATCATCAATTTAACCGAAGGGAAGGAATAAGAGATGAAGATTGCAATACCTGTAGCAGAAGGAAAGCTTTGCCCGCATTTCGGGCACTGTGAGGAGTTTCGGATTTTTGAGATAGATGAGGCGAGTTGCACCGTTACCGCTCGCGACAGTCAGGTGCCGCCGCCGCACGAGCCTGGATTGTTGCCGCGCTGGCTGCACGGCATGGGTGTTACGCATATTATCGCCGGCGGCATGGGTGCCCGGGCGCAGGATCTATTTCAGGCTGCAGGCGTCGAGGTTGTAGTTGGAGCCCCTGCCGTTGATCCCGAAGAGGTAGTCAAGACATATTTGGAGAATACTTTGGTAACCGGGGATAATGCTTGCGATCATTAAGTCCGCAGGCTTTGGTGCCGCGGCCTGCAAAGTCTGAAGTCCGTCAGGTTTGGGGAAGCATCCGGATTTTACGGGAGATTGAAAATGGAGAACGGACAATATGAGCCTGCCGTCGCAGGCACTAAGAGAGCGGGGCTCAGTCAGGCGGACTGGGATGCCAAGGTAAGGGGCTTTTTCATCAGCGTAATCTTCATGCTGGCGGTGGCCGGGCTACTGCTGGCGCTGCTGATTCCGGTCCTGCGTCTGAGCGGCGGGATGGAGGCCTTTCCCACCTTCCAGGTGGTGTTTATCAGCATCGTTCTGGAGGCCGTGCCCTTTATTCTGCTGGGCTCGCTCATTTCCGGTCTGATCCATGTTCTGGTGCCGGAGGATACTTTGAAGCGGTTTATTCCGACCGGCAGACTTCCGGCCGTAATGGCGGGGGCTTTTCTGGGTCTGCTCTTTCCCATCTGCGAGTGCGGCGTTATACCGGTGGCCAGGGGGCTTATGCGCAAAGGGGTTCCCTTTCATGCGGCCGTGGCCTTTATCCTGGCTGCTCCGGTCGTCAACCCCGTGGTTATTCTATCCACGGCGGTAGCCTTTAACTACGATTTCAAGGTGGTGGCTGCCAGAGTAGGGCTGGTGCTGCTGATTGCCGTTTCCATCGGCCTGTTAATGGCTTTTTTGCCGATAGGCAAAAGTGTCATGCGGCAGGACGATGAGTTGCCCGAAGGATGCAGTTGCTGCTCCGGGACATCTTCTTCAACCCTGGTCGGCAAGGCAGCCGGTGTGATAGAGCACGCCACGAAGGAGTTCTTCGATGTAGGCAAGTTCCTTATTCTGGGCTCTTTTCTGGCAGCCTTCATACAGACCTTTATTTCCCGGCCACAGTTGCTGGCCGTGGCCAAAGGTCCGGTTCTGTCCGTGTTGAGTATGAACACTCTGGCGGTTCTTACCTGTCTCTGCTCCGAAGTGGATGCCTTTGTAGCCAGATCTTTCTCCATCTCTTTCTCCATGGGAGCGGTGATCTCATTTATGGTTATAGGTCCTATGCTGGATATCAAGAGCGCTATGATGCTGCTGGGAACTTTCAAGAGACGTCCGGCAATCCTGCTGATATCTCTGATAATCCTGCTGACGACTATCGCCGGCATACTGCTTAATCTTACATACTGAGGTGATGACGGTTTTGAGTGAGAAGCACGGCTCTATCGGCTGCAGTCACGATGAGCATGAATGCGAATGTGGCTGCCATGCACACCTGCATGATCACCTGCATGAACATAACCACGAACCGGAGCATGGTCACGGGCATGAACATAGCCATACCCATGAGCACGATCAACTGAGCATCGACACTCTGCTGCTCAGGGCGGGAGTCCTCCTTGTCTACGCCGTACTGCTGATACGTATATTCGGACGCAATGAGATCACTCTCTATATAAAGAAGGATCTTGCCTGGCTGACGGCGGCGGCCGGTGTATTTATCCTTCTGATGCTGATCTCTACCCTGACGGCGGTTTACCGGGCCTCCTTCCGGGAGTCCGGTGAGGATGGTCGCGGCGGTATAGCTTTTTACGGTGTAAGGATTTCGGTAAAGGAGTTCGTGCTTTGCATGGTCGTCCTGATGCCTGCCTTGATGGGTCTCCTGTTTACGCCTCAATCGCTGGATTCTTTTGCGGCGGGCAGACGTGGTATTTCCGGGCGGGCGCCTGTATCCGTCAAAAGGATGGAGCCTATCCGTTCCAGAGAGATATCGCTGTTGCGCCTGGCCGGCGGGCTGGAGCAGGAACCGGAAAAATTTATCGGTCGCGAGTTCGCTTTTACGGGGTTTGTAGGTCATGACGAAAAACTGGGACGGGAACGCTTCTACCTGGTGCGTTTTGTTATCTCCTGCTGTGCGGCTGATGCCACGCCTCTGGGCTTTGAAGTTGATTATCCGGGGGCGGGAGAATTGAAAAGCAACCAGTGGGTAAAGGTGGAAGGCTCTGTCGTGAAGCGAGAAGGTAAGAGCGACTGGCCTTATGCCATAAAGGCTTCCCGGATTCAGCCGGTAAGGAAGCCGTATGATCCGTATCTATGATGACTATAGTATCAAAACGGGGGAGAGTTCATAGTATGAAAAACGACAAATGCGACAACAAAGAGTGCAACGGTGGAGAGTGCGGCGGCGACAACTGCAGCGGCTGTGAGTCCAGTGCCGCAAAGCCGGCTATGGAATTGAGCCGTATCGACAGTTGCATCGCCGTTATGAGCGGCAAGGGCGGCGTGGGCAAGTCCCTTGTTACCGGTCTGCTGGCGGTGGGATTGCGGCGTCAGGGTAAGAAGGTCGGTGTTCTCGATGCCGATATAACCGGCCCCAGCATACCCAGGATGTTCGGAATCAAGGAGCGGCCCGCCACCACGGAGTTTGGTATGCTTCCCGTGCGCAGCCGCGACGGGATAAATGTTATCTCACTCAACCTTTTCATGGATAACGAGGATGATCCCGTCATCTGGCGTGGTCCCATGATTTCCAACGCCGTCAAGCAGTTTTGGGAGGAGGTTGTCTGGGGCGATCTGGATTATCTTCTGCTGGATCTGCCTCCGGGTACGGCCGACGTGCCGCTGACGGTTATGCAGACGCTGCCGTTGAAGGGCGTGATCATAGTATCGTCCCCTCAGGAACTGACGATGATGATAGTTAAAAAAGCCATTAAGATGGCTGAGATGCTCAAGATACCGGTTCTCGGATTGGTTGAAAATATGAGCTATGTGGTCTGTCCCGGTTGCAACGAAGAGGTGGAGATATTCGGTCCTTCCCGGGGGGCGGAAACGGCCGCGTCTCTGAACATACCTTTCTGGGGCAGGCTGCCGATAGATCCTGCTCTGGCGGCTCTCTGCGACAGCGGCAAAATCGAGGATTACGACAGCGATGCTCCCTTGAAACTGGCGCAAAATCTCGCCGGGAAGGAGTAGTCGTCCGTATGGAGTTCTTCTATAACGACAAAGTGCTGGATCATCTCTTCAACCCGCGCAATGTGGGGGAGATCAGCGATCCTGACGGAGTAGGCTCCATCGGCGATCCGGGCTGCGGTGATCTGATAAAGGTCTATATCCGGGTCTGTAACTACAGGCTGACAGAGGTGAAGTTCAAGGTCTTCGGCTGCGGCGCCGCCATCGCCAGCGGCAGCGCCATGACGGAACTGGCTACCGGCATGACACTTCAGGAGGCTATCGATATCACTGATGACGATATATCAGAAGCTCTGGGAGGATTGCCGCTGGACAAGCTCCATTGTTCCAATTTGGGCTCCGGAGCCCTGCATGCCGCTATAGCCGACTACCTGGTCCGGCAGGGCTGGGCGGACGGTGATGATCTGTATGAGGAAGAGGAGTTTGTGGATTAACAGAGGACTGTTCTTGCAAGTTCAGAAATCAAGGCTGAAGTTGTAACACCCTTATTTCCTGCACTCTCGCCAGCTTGCGATCATTTGTAATGTAGCACTCCGCTTCAGCCTCGATGGCGGTAGCCAGGTGGATAGCGTCGGGAGCACCTATATTATACGAGGCGCGCAGTCCTGCTGCCCGGTCGGCAATGGCGGTGTTGACGGGAATCAACTCGAAGTTGGGAAAATAGTGCAGTATTTTACGATAATTATCCGCAAGATCGTTTTTGCCGTCTCTCAGCGGCTGAACCAGCACTTCCAGCATGGCAACCGTGGAACTTATCGCTTTTACCTGGCCGCGTTCAATGGCGCTGAATATGACCTTGGTTTTTGACAGATAATCCGGATGCTCTTCGAAATGATAAATAAATACCAGAGTATCCAGGCATAGCAGGCTGCCTTCAGATAACGCACTTCTTAACGTTTCCAAGACTCCCGCTCCTTTCGCAGACACTCCTCACCTTGGCCGTTCCATACCTCTTTGCCCAGACCTTGCATATAATCAGTATAACTTCTGGGCACCGGTTCCATGATGATTTTGTTGCCCGAGATTCCGATCAACAGCTTGTCGCCGGCTGCCAGATGCAGCGCTTTACGCACCTTGGCCGGAATTGCAATCTGATGCTTGCTGCTGATTTTTACAGATGCTTCCATGCTAATCACCATCTTTTTTATTTTAATATATCAGATAGTAAAGTTTTTAACAATATGTAAAGAATAATAGATTTGCTTTGTTTGTGAAACATAAAAAATATGGCATATCTACTATGACTGTCCGGTTCAAAAACGTTTGCTTACCATCGTCAAAGCAAGTTATAATTAACCGTATGCCAACCCGATGGCCGCCTTGCGGCTGGATCTGTCCCGCCAGGATGCCGCCCGACGGGCGGAGCTGTTCATTAAGAAAGAGAAGATACATCTGCCGTCCGGCAGCCGCCAGGCGGTGACGTTCGATACCTACGACGATGAAAAGGCGTATCTGGAGCAGACGCTGGGACTTGCCCGAGCCAACAAGGTCTTGCAGAAGGAGGGGTTTGTTTATCGCCGGGTGGGGAAGCTTTCTCTATTTCAAGGATATCAGGCGTTACCGGCTGGACTGGCTGTGGGGAGCCAGGATAGCCGTTGCTATTATATTACTTATATCGCTGTCCTTGATGCTGGGTTATCCGGCGGTGTGGGCGCGATTGTCACCGACGCTGTCTCCCTCGATATTTCTGATCAGCCTGGCGGCATCCATGGCTATGGTGCTGCTGCTTCTGGCGGCATTTCTATGGGCCGGTTTGGATATTGTCCGTGAGGCGCTCCATCGTGACGGCATTTTCGGTTAATCGTTGCCTCTGGTAGTTGCTTGACGTCCGGCAATAACATGATACAATGTTCAATATGAACACAAACAATACATTGTATAACAACCCAATTGCCGCTGATTCGCGCGATTTCAAGCAATTGCGCCAGGATAAGATATTAACCCTTCTTGATGAAAGAGGCAAGGTACACGTCAAAGCCCTGGCTGCGGAATTCAGCGTCGATCCCATCACTATCAGGCGCGATCTGGAAGAGCTGTCGCTGCAGAACCTGCTTATCAGGACGCACGGCGGCGCCGTCAAGACGCGTTTGATCGACAGAGAGTTCAGCTATATAGAGAAGGAACAGAAGGATACCGAGCTCAAGGCTGAGGTGGCCAGGAAGGCTGCATCTTTGATAGAGAACGGCGATTCCGTTTTCTTCGATACCGGCACCACTACCAGGGCTGCCTTCGCGGAACTGCCTGCCGAAATGTCGCTGACTATAGTTACGAACAATTTGATGATAGTCATGGACAGTCTTTACCGGGAGAATCACAGGGTTATCGTTCCGGGAGGGGAGCTAAACGCCGTTTCGCCTGACCTCTATGGGGCTTTGACGCTGAACAATCTCAGGGATATCAATGTGGACAAGGCGTTCTTCGGTTGCGATGCCTTCGATGAGGACAGCTTCTACACCGCCGACCATAAATCGGCTGAAACGATCAAGGTGGTGCATAAGAACTCGTCGCAAAGCTTTCTTCTGGCTGACAGCGCCAAGTTCGGCAATAAGGGATTGGTCAGAGTTATGAGCGTGAGCGAGGTTTGCCTGATAACGGATGATACGGATCGGAAAATATAAGTAAAGGGAGGAAGTCATCATAATAGAAAAACGGGTTTGCGTTAGTTCAAATATTGGTAGTCATGGCGATAACGGCTATATTGGCAAATATCTTATCTTACTCATAGTGTCGCTTTTCGCCGGTGCCGTGCTGCTGAGCGGATACTCCTATAAACTGCTGACCATATCGACGGCAAGCAACTGGCCGTGCCCATCTGGACCTGGACTCCGGGCGTTTATTACAACAAGGA